>JAMCTV010000083.1 GCA_023381235.1 Gammaproteobacteria bacterium | reverse complement strand
GGCGTATACGCCCTACCAGGCCGAGGCGAGCCAAGGCACGCTGCAATTGCTGTACGAATTTCAAACCATGATGGCCTCGCTCACCGGCATGGACGTGTCCAACGCCTCGCTCTACGACGGCGCTTCGGCGTTCGCCGAGGCGGTGCTCATGGCGGTGCGCGCGCACGGCAAATCGAGGCGCATCCTGATGCCTTGCACCGTGCACCCGGTTTACCGTCAGGTCGTGCGCAGCATCGTGGGGCAACAGGATATCGAGCTGGTGGAAATACCTTATTGCGCGGGCGAAGGCCACACGGTGCCTGATGCACTGAAGCAATTTAACAGCGGCGATTTTGCGGCGCTGATTATCGCGCAGCCGAATTTCTTCGGCGTGCTGGAGGAAGTGGACGCGCTCACCGATTGGGCGCATGAAAATGGTTTGCTGGTCATCGCCATGGTCAATCCCGTCTCGCTCGCGCTGTTAAAGCCACCCGGCGCGTGGGGCAAAGCAGGCGCGGACATCGCCTGCGGCGAAGGTCAGCCGCTGGGCGCACCGCTGTCCTCCGGCGGGCCGTACTTCGGCTTCATGTGCTGCAAAAAGCCGCTGGTTCGGCAAATGCCGGGGCGCATCATCGGCCGCACCGTGGACCTGGACGGCAAGCCGGGCTTCGCGCTCACGCTGCAAGCGCGTGAACAGCACATCCGCCGCTCCAAGGCGACATCCAACATCTGCACCAATCAAGGCTTGCTGGTCACCGCCGCCACCATCCACATGACGTTGCTCGGCCCGGAAGGGCTGGAGCGTGTCGCCACGGCGTGTCACGCCAATACCGTGCGCCTCACGGAAAAATTGTGCGCCCTGCCCGGCGTGAGCAAGGTGTTCACCCGCCCGGTATTCCATGAAACGGTCGTGCGTTTAAACAAGCCGGTCAGACAGGTGCTGGCGCAACTGGCGCAGCAGAACATCCTCGGCGGTTTTGATTTGGGCGAACACTATCCCGAACTTGGCAATGCCCTGCTGGTGTGCGCCACAGAAACCAAAACCGCCGCCGACCTTGACGCCTACGCCGAGCAGTTACGGCGTATACTGGCGGCTTAAAAACCTATTCAGAGGAGACAACCATGGCAACCATCACACTCAAAGGCACTCCCATCCACACCAGCGGCGAACTGCCCAAGGTGGGCGCCAAGGCGCCCGGTTTCCGCCTCGCCGACGTGAATCTGAACGACGTCACCCTGGCCGATTACCGCGGCAAGAAAAAACTGCTCAACATCGTGCCCAGCCTCGATACGCCGGTATGCGCGATGAGCGCCAAAAAATTCAATGAGCACGCCAAGGGCCGGGACGACGTGGTGATGCTGATGATCTCGGCTGATCTGCCCTTCGCCATGAACCGCTTTTGCACCTCGGAAAACACCAAAAACGTGATGACGCTGTCCATGATGCGCGACCGCCACTTCGCCAAGGACTACGGCGTGCTGATCGAGGACGGCCCTCTGGCCGGTATCACCGCGCGCGCCGTGATAGTGGTAGACGAAAACGACAAGGTGGTTTACACGCAACTGGTGCCGGAGATTTCGCAGGAACCGGATTACGACAAGGCGCTGGCGGCGTTGAAATAACAACATGGATTCCGCTTTGCGAACATCATGCTGATTTTCGAGCACTCAAAATCCGGCCGCACCAACCCCTCACAGGCGCCGCTGAGTAAGCCGGAGGTAAACGACATTCCGGGTGCGTTGCGGCGCAAAACACATCCGCTGCTGCCGGAGGTATCCGAGATGCAAGCGGTGCGGCATTACACGCGGCTGTCGCAGAAAAATTTCTCGATAGACACGCATTTCTATCCGCTCGGCTCGTGCACCATGAAGTACAATCCGCGCGCATGCAATACGCACGCGCTGCTGCCGGGTTTTGTGAACCGGCACCCCAATGCGCCGGAAAACTTCAGCCAGGGCTTCCTGGCCTGCATGTATGAGTTGCAGGAAATACTCAAGGATGTCACGGACATGAAGGCGGTGTCGCTCACGCCGATGGCGGGCGCGCAGGGCGAGTTCGCCGGTGTCGCCATGATCCGCGCCTATCACGACTTGCGCGGCGACACGGCGCGTACCGAAATCCTGGTGCCCGACGCCGCGCACGGCACCAACCCCGCCACTGCCGCCATGTGCGGCTACACGGTGCGCGAAATCCCCACCGGCCCGAAGGGCGACATTGACATAGAGCAACTACGCGCGGCGGTGGGTCCGAACACGGCGGGGCTCATGCTCACCAACCCCTCCACCTTGGGCGTGTTTGAACGCGATATCCAGACCGTGGCGCGCATCGCGCATGACGCGGGCGGCCTGCTGTACTACGACGGCGCCAACCTCAACGCCATACTTGGCAAGGTCAAGCCGGGCGATATGGGCTTTGACGTGATCCACATGAATCTGCACAAAACCTTTTCCACCCCGCACGGCGGCGGCGGACCAGGCGCGGGGCCGGTGGGAGTGAGCGACCGGCTAGTGCCGTTTCTGCCCATACCCATGGTGGGCAGAAATCCGGACGGCGGTTACCGCTGGCTCACTGAAAAGGATTGTCCGCACAGCATCGGGCGCTTGTCCGCGCACATGGGCAACGCGGGCGTGCTGCTGCGCGCCTATGTTTACGCGCGCCTGCTGGGGCGTGAGGGTATGCCGCGCGTGGCCGAGTTCGCCACGCTCAACGCCAATTATCTGATGGCGCAACTTATGCGGGCTGGGTTTCAGGCGGCTTACCCGAAGCGCCGCGCCACGCATGAATTCATTCTCACCCTGAAGAAGCTCAAGGACGAAACCGGCGTGACGGCCATGGACGTGGCGAAACGTCTATTGGATTACGGGTATCACGCGCCGACCACGTATTTTCCGCTGCTGGTGCCGGAGTGTTTGCTGATCGAGCCCACCGAAACAGAAGACAAGCAAACGCTGGATGGTTTTATAGACGCGATGCACAAAATCCTCGCCGAGGCGCACGCCTCGCCCGAACAGGTGAAGGGCGCACCCTACACCACGCCGGTGCGCCGCCTGGACGACGTGAAGGCGGTGCGCGAACTGGATGTCGCGTTTACGCCGTAACGGCTTTGCCTGCGCTACTGCTGCACGCAGCGGCGCCGAGATGCATAACAAACTGCTGCGTACACGCCTGCCAGGTATAATCGAGCGCGCCGGCCCGGGCCCGCTCCGGGCTGAGTGACAGCGCCTTCAGCGCCGCCTGGCGCAAGTCTTCATCCAGATAGCCGGTCTCGCCATTAATAATAATATCGCCCGGCCCGCGCACCGGATAGGCCGCTACCGGCACGCCGCAGGCCAGCGCCTCGATCACCACCAGACCGAAGGTGTCGGTGCGGCTGGGAAACACAAACACATCGGCGCAGGCGAGATGCCGCGCCAAATCTTCGCCGGTTTTGAAACCGGCGAACTTCACCCCAGGATAGCGCTGCTTCATCTTTTCCATATCCGGTCCGTCGCCAATCACGTATTTCGTCCCTGGCAAATCCAGCCTTAAAAAAGACTCGATGTTCTTCTCCACCGCCACCCGGCCCAGATAGGTAAAAATCGGGCGCGGATAGTCCAGCAGCGATTTGTCACGCGGGCGGAATAGTTCGGCATCCACGCCGCGCGACCAGATCGCCAGATTGTTAAAACCCTTGGCCTGCAATTCCTGTTTTAGCGCCTCGGTCGCTACCATCGTATGGAGCGCCGCGCCGTGAAACCGGCGTTGAAACGCATACGTAACCATGAGCGGTACGCCAAAGCGCAGCTTCACATACTCCGGGAAACGCGTGTGAAAGGAGGTGGTAAAGGGAAATTTTTGCTTCATGCACCAGCCGCGCGCGGCCAAACCCAGCGGGCCCTCGGTGGCGATGTGCACGGCGTCCGGCTTAAACGCCTCGATCATCGCATGCGTCTTCTTGCGCGGATTCAGCGCAAGGCGGATCTCAGGATAGGTCGGGCAGGCAATGGTTTTGAACTGATCTGGGGTGACGGCCTGGATTTGGTGACCCAGCTTTTCCAGTTCCTGTATGGTTCTGGAAAGCGAGGTAACCACCCCGTTAATTTGCGGAAACCAGGCGTCGCTGACTATGACAATTTTCATACTCTTCTCTAAGCAAGATCACGCTCTCGTCCGCCCAGCGAATCACCTCCAACCCGCCGTCGTGGTTTTCCACCAAGGCGGTGCAACTCTCCACCCAGTCGCCGTCATTGCAGTACAGCACGCCATCATGATCTTCAATGGTGGCCTTGTGGATATGGCCGCACACCACGCCCTGCACCTTGCGTTTCATGGCCTCGTGCACCAGGGCCTGCTCGAAGTTGCTGATGAAGTTCATGGCATTCTTGACTTTATGCTTCAGATAGGCCGCGAGCGACCAGTAAGGAAAACCGAACTTTCTCCTGAAATAATTGACCAGCCGGTTGGCGAACAACAGGAACTCGTACGCGCCGCTGCCCAGAACGGCGAGCCATTTGCTGTGCTTGACGATGGTGTCAAACTCGTCGCCGTGAATCACCAGCAACCTGCGTCCGTCGGCGGTTTTGTGCACCGCGCTCGCACACACCTTAATACGCGCGAAGGTCTGGCCTACGTAATTCCGAAACAGCTCATCGTGATTGCCCGGTACGTAAATTACCTTCGTGCCGCTGGCCGCCTTGCGCAGAATGGCCTGCACCACTTCATTGTGCAGCGGCGGCCAGTACCAGAAGGTCTTCAGGCTCCAGAAATCAATGATGTCGCCAATCAGATACAGATATTGCGATTCGGTCTGCTTGAGAAAATCGAGCAGAAACTCCGCCTTGCAGGCGCGGATACCGAGGTGTACGTCCGAGATCCAGATAGCGCGATAGTTTAAAGCCGCCATGAAGTTCCTCGTCTTACTGTTTGATTGCGCGGAACTATGCACGAGCTTTATTACAGCTTGTTTAAGGCGAGTGTCACGTCTCCGTCATATATCGCCCGGCGCGGTTTTTGGAAGCGCGAATGCTTGAATCAGGCGGCGCTTGCTGCTATGGTGCGCGCGGACTTCATTAATACAGCTATTCGCTCATGCCCCCCGGACTACTGAAAGAAATTCAACGCCTGATACGAGCCGGCGGATATTCCCTGGCGGGGCTTAAGGCGACATATCAGAATGAAGCGGCATTTCGTCTCGAGACGGGCTTGTTCGTGCTACTCGTGCCGCTTGGCTTGTGGTTGGGCGACAGCGCGCTGGAACGATCTCTGCTGGTAGGCAGCCTGTTCCTGGTGTTGATCGTGGAGATCATCAACTCCAGCATCGAGGCGGCCATAGACCGCATCGGCACGGAACACCACACTCTTTCGGGGCGCGCCAAGGACATGGGTTCGGCGGCGGTGTTTCTGGCCCTTATCAATGCGCTGCTGATTTGGGTTATGATTGTTGCGGAAAAATTTCAATAAGGACTCTCCATGTCAGTGCTCATCTGCGGCTCGTTTGCCTACGACACCATCATGGTGTTTCATGACCGCTTCAAACATCATATCCTGCCGGAGCAGGTGCATATCCTCAGCGTATCTTTTCTGGTTCCGGACTTGCGCCGCGAATTCGGCGGCTGCGCGGGCAACATCGCCTACAATTTGAAACTACTCGGCGGCGATGCCTTGCCCATGGGCACGGTGGGCATGGACTTCCTGCCTTACAAGGACTGGTTGCAGCGCTGCCAGATCAACTGCCGTCATATCTCCACCATTGATCACGCATACACCGCGCAGGCATTCATCACCACCGACATGGATGACAACCAGATCACCGCGTTTCACCCCGGAGCGATGAACTTCGCACATCACAACAAGGTGACGGATGCCAATGGCGTCAAGCTCGGCATCATCGCCCCCGACGGGCGCGAGGGCATGATTGAGCACGCCACGCAGTTCGCCGCTTCCGGCATCCCGTTCCTGTTCGACCCCGGCCAGGGCATGCCCATGTACAACGGCGCGGAGCTGATGACGTTTATGGAGCAAGCCGCGTGGGCTGCGTTCAACGACTATGAACTGCAACTTATGCAGCAGCGCACCGGAAAATCCGCGCAGGAGTTGGCCAAGACCGTCGAGGCGTTGGTCGTCACTCATGGCGCGCAGGGCTCGACGGTTTATACCAATGGAAAGCAAATCAAGGTTCCCGCCGCGCGCCCTTCTGCGCTCGCCGACCCCACCGGCTGCGGCGACGCCTATCGCGCCGGTCTGTTATATGGGTTAGACCAAGGCCATGACTGGGAAACCACCGGCCGCATCGCCTCACTCATGGGCGCGATCAAGATCGAAAAACACGGCACGCAAAATCACCGCTTCACACAGGAAGAATTCGCTGCCCGTTTTAAGGAAGATTTCGGCTACGCTCTGTAACCTCGCCCGGCTTCAGGCGCAGATTGAACTCTTCAAAATCAATGAGCGGCGCAGAGCAGGATAGGCCCTCGCACACGTAGGCGGTCATTGCGTCTATGGGCTTGCGCTCGGCCATCACGCCGGGAAGCTCACTTGCATCGTTGGGTATCGCCATGAGCAGACGGCGTGGGGCGTAGATTTCGTTGGCAAACCGCTGCCAGCGTTGCATCTCGCTCTCTGCGCCACGCAAAATAATGGTCTGCGGCGGGGCGAGGTGCTCTTCCAGCGCGTTGAGCAGGGTGTTGTAAGCATAGGGCGTTTGTTGCAGGCTGGGCCAGGCCGCTTTGAGGGTGCGTTCGGCGGCGTCCAGATAACGGGCCTCGCCCAGCAGGTGGCCTAGGCGGGCGAGAGCGTAAGCGGCAACGCCATTGCCGGAGGGCGTGGCATCGTCGGCCAGCGGCTTGGGGCGCTGGATGAGCTGTTCATGATCGTCGGCGGTGAAATAAAATCCGCCCTGTTGCGGGTCTTCGAAATGTTTCAGCAACACCTCGGCAATCTCAACAGCGAATGCGAGATCGGCGCTGCGCCAGCGCGTTTGCAGCAACTCCAGCAGCGCATCCAGCAAAAACGCGTAATCGTCGAGATAGGCGGAAAGATGCGCCTTGCCGTCCTTATAGGTAACCAGCAGGCGTCCGTTGCACCACAGTTGGGCGCGGATAAAGTCGAGCGCACGCGTGGCGCAGGCCAGCCATTCCGGACGGTTCAAAATACGCGCGGCTATAGCCAGGCCTTTAATCATGAGCGCGTTCCAGGCGGTGAGGATTTTGTCATCGCACCCCGGCCGCACGCGCGTTTCGCGCGCCTGGAAAAGTTTCGCGCGCGCGCGTTGCAGGATGTCCGCCGCGCTCTGCTCAAGGGCAGACGTGCCTTGGCGCACACAGAAATGCCAGTGACCTTCAAAGTTGTCCGGCTGGTCCAGGCCGAAATAGGGCGCGGCGGCAGCATACTCCTCATCACTCAGTAGCGCGCACACCTCGTCTTGCGTCCACACGTAAAATTTGCCTTCGTGGCCTTCGGAGTCGGCGTCGAGGGCGGAATAGAATCCGCCTTCGGGGGCCTGCATCTCGCGCATGAGCCATTGCACGGTTTCGGCGGTGATGCGTTCGTATAAGGGCTCGCGCGTGATGAGCCAGGCCTGCGCATACAGGGGCAATAACAGCGCGTTGTCATACAGCATCTTTTCAAAATGCGGAATCTCCCAGCGCTCGTCCACCGAGTAGCGGCAGAATCCGCCGCCGAGCTGGTCGTAGATGCCACCGTGCGCCATCGCCCGCAGCGTGCGTAGCGCCATAGTCAGCGCGGTTTTATCGCGCTGCGCGGCGGAGTAACGCAGTAAAAATTCCAGATGCGGCGGGTGAGGAAATTTGGGCGCGCCGCCAAAGCCGCCATGCTGCTCATCAAAGCTGTTTTCCAATTGGTGATAGGCGTGCTGTAGCGGTGCGGAGTCAATCTCGGCCGCAACATCAGCCGCAGTCACGCTCAATTCGCGCAGCGCTTCCAATACCGCGGCATTTTGCCGCGCGATCTCGCCGCGCTGCTCATGGTAAGCTGCGGCGATGCGCTTGAGAATATCCCTGAACGCGGGCACGCCATAGCGCGGCGCGGGCGGAAAATAGGTGCCGGCGAAAAACGGGATGCGTTGCTCAGGGGTGAGAAACACCGTGAGCGGCCAGCCGCCGCCGCGCCGGTTCAAGAACTGGTGCGCGGTCTGGTAAATCTTGTCCAGGTCAGGACGCTCTTCACGGTCTACCTTGACGTTCACGTACAAGGCGTTCATCACCTCGGCGGTGGCCGGGTCCTCAAACGACTCGTGCGCCATCACGTGGCACCAGTGGCAGGCCGAGTAGCCGATGGAGAGCAGGATCGGCTTGTTCTCGCGCCGCGCCCGCTCCAGCGCCTCCCTGCCCCATGGGTACCAGTCCACCGGATTGTGGGCGTGCTGCAACAGGTAAGGGCTGGTTTCCTGGGCCAGTCGGTTGGCATATCCGGTGGGGGCTGACATACTTTATCCTGGCCGGCGGCCTGCTATACTGGGGCTGGACGGGTTTTGGAACAAGAAAGGGTACTATGCGCGTTCTGGTGATTGAAAACAACCCGGATATTTCCGCCAATGTGTGTGACTACCTGAGCGCCAAGGGACACATGGTGAGCGCGGCGGTGGACGGCCCCGCCGGCCTGTGCCTGGCGACAACCAGCGATTACGACGCCATCGTGCTTGATGTGATGCTGCCGGGCATGGACGGTATCGAGTTGTGCTCGAGGCTGCGCCATGACAGCGGCAAGGCCACCCCGGTATTGATGCTCACGGTGCGCGACAGCCTGCAGGACAAGCTGCATGGCTTCAACAGCGGCGCCGACGATTATCTGACCAAGCCCTTTGCGTTGCAGGAACTGGAGGCGCGGCTACAGGCCCTCGCGCGGCGCGGCACGGCCGAGGCAAAACAAGACGCGCAGTTGCAGGTCGCCGACCTCACCCTGGACACCCAGACCTTGCGCGTACAACGCGCCGGCCGCGCCCTCAACCTGTCTCCGATCAGCCTCAAGATACTGCGCCTGCTGATGGAGCAATCGCATCGCGTGGTGGAGCGGCGCGAGATCAGCGCGGTAATCTGGGGCGACTCGCCCCCGGACAGCGATGCGCTGCGCGCGCACATGCACATCCTGCGCAACACCATAGATCAGCCGTTCAGCGTACCTCTGCTGCACAACGTGCGCGGCATCGGTTATCGCCTGGTTGATCCGAATGCGCTCTAGCAGTTTGCGCCGCCGCATCATACTGGCATTTTTACTCTTTGGCGGCGTACTTGGCGTATCGCTGGTCGGCGCAGCCTACCACCTCTCCACCCAGTTCAAGGAAAAAATCATTGCGCAGCAATTATTCGCTGAATTGGATGGCGTTGTTTTGTACTACAGCATCTACCGCCGTTTGCCTGCGTCCAAATCGTCTGAGTCGCGCATCTACCTGTCGGCGGGCAAAAGCACCTTCGGCCTGCCTGCTTATCTGGATAGTCTCGCGCCGGGCTTTCACAACATCCCCTTTGACGGGCAAAGACACCACGTGGTTGTGAAAGACATGGAGGGCGCGCGGTTTTATCTTGTCCATCCGGATAGCGCCTTGCAACTGAATCAATCCTATCTGCTGTTTCTTATACTCACCCTTATCGTATCGCTGCTCGCCGCGCTCGGCATCGGCACACTGGTGTCCTACCGGGTGACGCGGCCGCTCACCCGGCTTGCCCGCGATGTCGCCAACGCAGGCGGAGAAAACTCCAAAGTCCGTCTGGCTGAGGGCCTGCACAATGACGAGATCGGCGCCCTGGCGGCCGCCCTGGACCTGCATCTGGAACGCACCAAGGCGCTCATCGCGCGTGAGCGCGAATTCAACGACGACGCCAGTCATGAACTGCGCACCCCGCTTGCCGTGCTCAAAGGCACGGTGGAATTACTGTTCACCGATCCCGATCTTCCCGATAGCGCACGCAAGCGCCTGCAGCGCATTGACCACGCCCTGCGCGAAATCTCCGACGTCATCGCCGGCTTATTGCTGCTGTCGCGCCCGGCCGATGACGCGGAAAGCACCACCCTTTATCCTGTCGCGCCGGTATTGCAGGAAGTGGTGGAAAACAACCGCTATCTCATTTCCGGCAAACTCATCGAACTCAGCATGGAGCTGGGTGGCGCAACCCAAGTGCCCGTAACGCCCTGTACCTTAAGAATCGTACTCGGCAACCTGATACGCAACGCCTTCAATTACACCACGCGCGGAAAGATTCTGCTCAAGCTGGGCAAGGACAGCCTCACCATCGAAGACACCGGCATCGGCATACAACAGAGCGACCTGGGGCGCCTGTTCGAGCGCTACTACCGCGGCGCGGAGGCGGCCAAGGCCGCCGCGGGCATGGGACTGGGCCTGTCGCTGGTGCAGCGCGTGTGCGAGCGTTACGGCTGGCGCATCGAAATCACCAGTCACGCCGGTGCCGGCACCCAGGTGAGACTACTGTTTCGTTAGGCATCTCCGGTATAATGCTGCCATTGCTGCACGCGGCCAGCGCCGGTACATGGATGTACCGCATTTTTCAAATACTTAGTATTTGAAAAATGTAGCGAAGCAAAAATCACACTTTTGCTTCGCGAAGTTGAAAAAGCCATGGATGGACTTTTTCAACAAACTTAATATAGCGTAATCATTTCAAGTCATGCCAGAGCTCTCCCTCGTCATTCCGGTACGCAACGAAGCCGACAACATTGCTCCCCTCATCGCCGAGATCCGCGCCGCGCTGGACGGCAATCTGGACTATGAAGTCATTTATGTGGACGACGGCAGCGATGACGCGTCGCCGCAACGCCTGCGTGACGCGCGGCGTGACTTTGCGCGCCTGCGCGTGATCCGTCACCGGCAAAGCTGCGGGCAGAGCACTTCGATACTCAGCGGTGTGCGCGCCGCACGCAGCGAGTGGATCGCCACCCTGGATGGCGACGGGCAAAATGACCCGGCGGACATCCTCAAGCTGCATGCCGCGTCGCGCGCGGCCGCGCCGCCAGCGCACCTGCAACTGATTGCGGGCTACCGCCACAAACGCCGCGACACCTGGCTCAAACGCCTCTCTTCGCGCGTCGCCAACGCGGTGCGCGGCCGCATGCTACGCGATTACACGCCCGACACCGGCTGCGGGCTAAAGCTGTTCGCGCGCGACACCTTCCTCGCGCTGCCGTATTTCGACCACATGCACCGCTTTCTGCCGGCATTGTTTTTGCGCCATGGCGGGAGCGTGACATCGGTCGAGGTCAATCACCGTCCGCGCACACGCGGGATTTCAAACTACGGCCTGTTCGACCGCCTGTGGGTGGGCATCGTGGACATGCTCGGCGTAATGTGGCTGCAACGGCGCGCCAAGCGGCCGGTGATTGTCGAGGATGCAAATTGAATCCGCGCGTCATCCTGCGCGGCCTGCTGCTGATCGCCACCTTGATCGGGCTGGGCTACCTGCTGGAGGTCACGCAATTCGGCGCCTCGCTTAACGAAACCTGGATAGACTCCGAGGTGCGCGGCAAGGGGATGTCCGGCGAAGCGCTGTTCATCGCGGCCGGCGCACTGTTCACCGCGCTCGGTCTGCCGCGCCAGGCGGTCGCCTTTCTCGGCGGCTACGCCTTCGGTTTCATCGCCGGGACCACGCTCGGCTTGCTGGCCGCCCTGTTTGGCTGCGTCAGCGCCTTTTATTACGCCCGGCTGCTGGGGCGCGATTTCGTCGCCGCGCGTTTCCCGCACAGGGTCAAAAAGCTCGACGGCTTCCTGCGCGGCAATCCCTTCTCCATGGCCCTGCTCATCCGCCTGCTGCCGGTAGGCAGCAACGCGGCGACCAATCTCGTGGCCGGCATATCGAGCGTGCGCGGCCTGCCGTTTTTCGCCGGTTCGGCGCTGGGCTACATTCCGCAGACCGCGGTATTCGCGCTCATCGGCAGCGGCATCCAGCTCGACCCCGCATTGCGTATCGGCGCCGGCGTAGCGCTGTTCCTGGCCTCAGGCATCATGGGAGTGTGGCTTTACCGCAAATACCGGCATGGAAAAACGCCGGATGAAGAAATTGAGCGGGAATTGAAGCAGGCAAACGGCGATTGATATGACGCCCGGCACAAAACAGCGCATTTTACCCCCCTACATTTTATGCACCGGCCTGTGGCTGCTGCTGGTGCTGGTGGCGCTCGCCACACGCCCGCTATGGCCGATAGATGAGACGCGCTACGTCAGCGTAGCCTGGGAGATGTGGCTGCGCGGCGATTTTCTGGTGCCGTACCTCAACGGCGAACCTTACAGCCACAAGCCGCCGTTGCTGTTCTGGCTGTTTCACTCCGGCTGGTGGCTGTTCGGGGTGAACGAGTGGTGGCCGCGCCTGGTGCCGCCCTTGTTCGCCTTGGCCAATCTGTTTCTCAGCGCCCATGTGGCGCGACTGCTGTGGCCGCAACAAAGAGCCATCGCGCAAAGCGTGCCCTGGATATTGCTCGGTGCGTTGTTGTGGACGCTGTTTACCACCCTCGTTTTTTTCGACATGCTGGTGACGTTTTTCACGTTGCTCGGAATCATCGGCATCCTGCATGCGTGGCACTACCGCGCGGCGCGCGGCTTTGCCATACTAGGTCTCGCTATCGGTCTCGGCATACTCGCCAAGGGCCCGGTGATTCTGTTACACACCCTGCCGCTCGCCGTGCTCGCGCCGTGGTGGATGCGGGAGCAGCGTCCCGCCTCCCGGCCGCGCTGGTATCTCGGCATCCTGGGCGCGCTGCTGCTCGGCGCGGCGATTGCGCTGGCCTGGGCCGTTCCCGCCGCCCTCCGTGGCGGGGAAGAATACAGCCGCGCCATCTTCTGGGGCCAAACCGCCGAGCGCATGGTGCAGTCCTTCGCGCACCGGCACCCGTGGTGGTGGTATCTCCCCCTGCTGCCAGCGCTGCTGTTTCCCTGGCTGCTCTGGCCCGCGCTGTGGCGCGGCTTCAGGCAGCTTACCATCACGCCTGCGGAAACCGGGGTGCGCTTCTGCCTTGCGTGGATGATTCCGGTGCTCATCGCCTTCTCGCTCATTAGCGGTAAGCAACCACATTACCTGCTGCCCGTGTTTCCCGCGTTCGCCCTGCTTGCCGCACGCGCCCTGCAAAGCTCCGCCCCCAAGCGCTGGGACAACATGCCCGTGGGCGCCGCGCTGATTTTATTTGGCGCGATGCTCATGTCCGTATCCGCCCTCGTGGCCTACTACCCAGATTTGCCCGCCTGGCTGTACGAAAATTCCTTTTTACCGGGCATGATCTCAGCCAGCATGGGCATGCTACTTTTTTTTCTGCATCCCGCGTCAGTGTTGCAGCGCGTCATCGCGCTCACCCTGGCGTCAGTATTGATTATCAGCGCCCTGACCTTGACCCTGATCCGCGCCGCCGCCCCCGCGTATGACCTGCATCAGATCAGCGCCTATATCGGAGACCTGCAGCGCGCCGGTCACCCGGTTGCCTACATTGACAAATACCACGGACAGTTCCAGTTTCTGGGCCGCCTGCGCGAACCGCTGCAGGTAATCGGCAGCGCGCAGGTCGCGGACTGGATTCAAGCTCACCCCAGCGGCAGACTCGTGAGCGCCGAAGACAACTGGCGTCCGCCAGGAAATCCCACGCAGGAATTTACCCAACCCTATCGCGGAAAAACCCTGTCCATCTGGGGACGCGAGGCATTCACCTCCGGCACCGATGACGCCACACCCCATGCCGCTCCCGCCGTTACGCCTGAAGAAGAATGAAGACCGGCGCCTGCGCGCCGGACACCTGTGGGTATTCAGCAACGAGGTGGACACCCGCCTCACGCCGCTTGCCAGCTTCACGCCGGGCGATGCGGTTGAGGTAACGGACAGCCGCGGCAGGGTCATCGGCAGCGCTTATGTCAACCCGAACGCGCTGATCTGCGCGCGCCTCATCAGCCGCCGCGCGCGGCAGATTCTGGACCGCCCCCTGCTCATGACGCGTTTACAACGCGCACTCGCGCTGCGTACGCGTTCGTTTGAAAAACCTTACTACCGGCTGGTGTACGGCGAGGGCGATGCGCTGCCGGGTCTGATCGTGGACCGCTATGGCGATGTGCTGGTCGTGCAGTTCACCACCGCGGGCATGGAGCGCGTTAAAAATGACATCATCCAGGCGCTCGTCGAGGCCCTGCAACCCAAGGCCATTTTGCTGCGCAACGACAGTTCGATGCGCGCGCTGGAGGGTCTGGAGCGCACCATCGAGCCTGCCTATGGCAACGTGCCGGAGCGCGTCATGCTGGAGGAAAACGGCGCGCGCTTCGAGGCGCCGCTGCTCACCGGCCAGAAGACCGGCTGGTTTTATGACCATCGCCTGAATCGCGCCCGTGTACAACACTATGCGCGCGGCAAACGCGTGTTGGATGTGTTCAGCTATCTCGGCGCATTCGGCATCCAGGCGGCGCTGGGCGGCGCGCGCGAGGTGCTGTGCGTGGATTCCTCGGAGCAGGCGCTGGAGTTCGTCAAGCGCAATGCCGCGCTCAACGGGGTAACGGAGCGCGTCGCCACGCTGCACAGCGACGCCTTCGACGCGCTTAAAAGTCTGCACGCGCAGGGTGAGCGCTACGATGTCGTGATCCTCGATCCGCCCGCGTTTATCAAGCGTAAAAAGGACATGGCGGCGGGCGTGGCGGCCTACCAGCGCCTCACGCAGCTTGCCCTGCAACTGCTCACGGACGACGGGCTGCTGCTGTCCGCCTCGTGCTCGTTTCACCTGGCGCGGGCGGAGTTGCGCGACATCCTGCGTAAAAGCGCCGTGGAACAAGACTGCCAACTGCAAATTATTGAGCAGGGCCACCAAGGCCCGGACCACCCGGTGCATCCGGCCATCCCGGAAACCGATTACCTCAAGGCGTTTCTCGCGCGCATCCAAATGGATACCTGAATCTCATGGCGTCTGAAATACACATGCCTCATAATTAACCCCCATGCTGACCTATCCCGCCATAGGCCCTATCGCTTTCCATATCGGCAGCTGCGTGAGGCGCTGGTATGGACTCATGTATCTGCTCGGCTTCGCCTGCGTCTGGTGGCTGGGCAGCAGGCGCGCAGCGCGGCCCGGCGCGCCGGTAACAAAGGCACAGGTGCTGGACCTCGTGTCTTACGGCGCGCTGGGCGCAATCCTGGGCGGACGCCTGGGCTATATCCTGTTTTACGATCTGCCGGGTTATCTCGCCGCGCCGCTCAACGTGTTCAAGCTCTGGCAGGGCGGCATGTCGTTTCACGGCGGATTGATCGGCGTGCTGGTGGCGATGTGGCTGTATGCACGCCACGCAAAGAAAGGTTTTTTCGAGATCAGCGACTTCATCGCGCCGCTGGTCCCACTCGGCCTCGCCGCAGGGCGCGCAGGCAACTTCATCAACGGCGAGCTGTGGGGCAAGGTGAGCGACGTGCCGTGGGCGATGGTGTTCCCGGGCGGCGGGCCGCTGGCGCGCCATCCGTCGCAGCTTTATCAGGCACTGCTGGAGGGCCTGCTGCTGTTTATTATTCTATGGATTTACTCCAGCAGGCCACGCCCCGTGATGGCGGTGTCCGCCGTGTTTCTCATCTTCTACGGCCTGTTCCGTTTCCTGGTCGAGTTCGTGCGCGTGCCCGATGAACAGTTGGGCTACCTGGCCCTCGATTGGCTGACCATGGGTCAGGTGCTGTCTCTGCCCATGTTCCTGGCGGGACTGGCCCTGTTATGGCTTTCTTATCGAAACCGCTTGATACATAAACTTTAGCTTATGCATCAGTATTTGCAATTCCTGCGGCACATCCGCACGCACGGCGTGCAAAAAGGCGACCGCACCGGCACCGGCACGCTGAGCGTGTTCGGCTATCAGATGCGCCTCGATCTCAACCAAGGCTTCCCGCTGGTCACCACCAAGAAGCTGCATCTCAAATCCATCATCCACGAAATGCTCTGGTTCCTGAGCGGCGACACCAACGTCAAATACCTCAACGACAACGGCGTGCGCATCTGGAACGAATGGGCCGATGAAAACGGCGATCTCGGCCCGGTGTACGGCGCGCAGTGGCGCAAGTGGAAAACCGCCGATGGCCGTTCCATAGATCAGATCAGCGAGTTGATTGAGCAGATCAAAACCAATCCCAACTCGCGCCGCCTGATTGTGAGCGCGTGGAACGTGGGCGAGTTGCCCCGCATGGCGCTGCCGCCGTGCCACGCCTTTTTCCAGTTCTACGTGGCGGACAAAAAACTGTCCTGCCAGCTCACCCAGCGCTCCTGTGACGCCTTCCTCGGTGTACCCTTCAACATCGCCGAATACGCCCTGCTCACCCACATGATCGCCCAGCAATGCGGCTTGGGCGTGGGCGACTTCGTCTGGAGCGGCGGCGACTGCCACATCTATCTCAACCATCTGGAGCAGGTGGACTTGCAGTTCACGCGCACCCCTTACCCCCTGCCCTCACTCCACATCAAACGCAAACCGGCCTCGATCGGCGACTACCGCTTCGACGACTTCGAGATTATGAATTACCAGTGCCACCCCGCCATCAAGGCGGTGGTGGCGGTGTAACGGGCGTCCGGGGGTTATTGCACCTTAAAGCGGGTACCGTTATAATTAAAATTCGCGTAAATTCATTAATCCAGGTTCACAGGGGTATACCATGTTTCCGTCCATACTGATTCCGATCATCATCTTCGGTGGTTTTATTCTGCTTGCCATTGCCATCACCAGCATGGCGATGAAGAATCTGGCTGCGCCCAAAAAGTAAGTCTGGCCCGTTGATGTGACCCGCCCTGAAAGGGGCGGGTTGTACCCTCAAGCCTGTTGCGGCCGCTCTGTCACGCGGCGCAGATTGGTTGCATGCAAAAAACCCCCGCCCATCCGCTGCTCAAGTTTCTGGTGATGTCCACCACCTTTTTTCTGGTCGGCACTATCCACGGCGTATTGCAGGTAATACACCCCATTCGCGTCTGGCTCGACTCCGTCGGCAGCCCCTATGGCGGGCCGGGCCACATGATAGACCCGCTGGCGCACGCGCACATCAACATGGTGGGCGGCGTGGTGCTGCTGGTCATGGCCACCAGCTATTACCTGTTCCCGCTGCTCGCCAATCGCCCGCTTTATTCGCAACGCCTGGTGCAGCATACCTTCTGGTGGACCAGCCTGGGCGTGACCGGCTTCTATACCACGCTTCTGACATTCGGCATCTGGGAAGGCAATTTATATCTTGCCGACCCGAACCGCGTGGCCGAGGCGCACCGCTATTATCCGCCGGTAATCGCCATAGTTTCTACGGTGATGGGCGTTGGCTTCTGG
Source organism: Gammaproteobacteria bacterium (assembly GCA_023381235.1). Classification (GTDB taxonomy): domain Bacteria; phylum Pseudomonadota; class Gammaproteobacteria; order SURF-13; family SURF-13; genus SURF-13. The sequence goes on along the minus strand of JAMCTV010000083.1, from coordinate 3,027 downwards.
TGCTATTTCGCCAATATCTTTTTGAGCGTACGCGCCCTCTATAAAAATTCCTGATGACGCTCGCCTGCGGCTGTCCTGAAAGCTTTCCTGGCTGGCACGAACAAGATATTAATCTCGGCGGCCGTCTCACCCACACGGTCACACTCCCCACGCTGTTACACATGCCGGTAGGCTACGAGCTGCGCCGGGAGCGCCAGCGCCAAACGCTACAGCGCCTCGGCCTCAAGGAAACCTGGCCTGGTTTGGTGTTGCTGCGCACCGGCCTGCTGCGCGGGAAAATCCTGCGCCTGCTGGAACCCGCCACCTCACCGGCCAGCGGCCTGAGTTTTCTCCCGCAGCCGTTCTGGGTACGCGGCTGGTTGCACCAAGGCCCGATCAGCGCCATGGCGCAAAGCGCGCGCCGCATGCAAAGCGCCCTGGTGCAGGCAGGGAAGAAACCGCTGGAGCTGTACTTGAGTCATCTCACCTGTCCGCGTTGCGCTGAACTGCGCGGCGGAGAAAAAATATTGCTGCTGCGCCGCTGGGTGGAAAGCCCGGCCTTATTGAAACGCCTGAATAAGGGGACCTAGCCTGTTGGCAGGGCAAAGCCCAATACCGTCTCCTGCCCAGCGCGCTTGACCTGCACTTGCAGGGTTTGGCCGGGGCCCTGCACCCGCAACGCACGCCGGTACACCCCGGTGTGTCCGTCCTGTATCGCCTGAGTCCATGGCTGGCCATCATCCATGCGGATGAATATCAAAAGATCGTACACCGCGCCGCGCGGGCCTTGCGCGGAGACCAGAAATTCGTTCATGCCCACGACCACCGGCGCGGGGCGCGTCTCCACGCCTACCGTCACCCCCTGCCACTCCTGGACGGGCAGCCGTGACTCGCCCGCGCTACAGGCGGCGAGCAGCACGGCGCACAGCAGCGCACTAGCCTTTTTCATCATCCCGGCGCTTGTCGCTGTCCAGTCTGCCCGCGTGCCTGGAGCCGTACATGTTCACCATGTAATACACAAACGCAAAGCCCACCGCGATCCACGCCAGCGCGGCGGCGAAGCCCCAGTCAAACCAGGGGCGCGGATGGCCGGGGCGGTCGCCCCAGAACGGAAAGCTCAGACCCACGGCGACCAGGGTAACGACCACGATAACCGCGGCAAACCAGTACGGCACCTTGCGCTGTGATTCCGGAATTTTCTCCACCAGTTCCCAGTCCTCCAGCCCGCGCCGCGCGCGGCGTTCCTCGTCGCTCGCGTAGCCGAAGTGCTGCGGATGTTCCTCGCCCCACTCGGGCGTTTGCATCGCCCCGGTTTCCGGCTTTTTGCCGGGAGATTCGCTCATGATCCCGTCACCACGTGCTGCGTGCGGTAATCCACGCGCGCGCCTTGCTCCGATTCCATGCTCACCACGAACGGATACAACCCCCTGGGCAGGGCGCTGATATGGAGATTGATATCCTGCCGTCCCACGCTTATGAAACCGGCCTGGTCCGCGGACAGGGTGTAACTGCCTTCCGGCAATCCCTGCACGTTCACCTTAAGTAGCGCCGGGCGGTACAGCTTGTTGGCCAGCGCAATACGGTAATCCCGGATCGCCGCGCCCTGATTGGTGTCGGCGCGGTACACCGTGAGGTGATAGGGCTGATAGCCCGCCATACCCCAGACAAACATCGCCGCGCCGATCAGCGCAAACGGCAGACTCCAGGAAAAACGCCCCACCAGGGTGCCGAGATTGCTTTTGATTCTGCCCCCCGCCGCCAGCGCCTGGCCCGCCAGCCTGGAAAGCCTGCGCTCGCCAAACTCGAAGCTGAGCAAGCCGGGCTCGCCTTTTTTATATTGCAGGGAGTCGCACGCGCTGATGCACGCGCCGCAGTTAATGCAACTGTCATACACACTGGTGTTACGCGGATCAATGTCCACCGGACACACCGTCAGGCAGTAATTGCACGTGGCGCAGCGCTCGCCGCGGGCGGCATCGTAGGCGATGTGCAGCGTATGCGTGGTTTTAAACGAGTGCTGCCATACGCGGTAAATGCACATGAAGCGGCAGAAGAAATGCCGCACCACGGCGATGTCCACCAGGATAATCAGCGCGAACACCGTGTAAATCCAGTGCAGCGACGGCGCCAGGCGCACATCGTGCCGGAATGTGATGAACGACCATATCGCCGTTGGCGGGTAAAAATAGAGCAGCGGGATCAAGGCCAGCAGCAAGGCCGCGCCCAGAAACAACAGGCCCAAGGCCAGCCAGTTGAGCCAGCTCTTCTTGCCGGACGAAACGCGCAGGGTCTCCTCGCCGCTGAGGCTGACCTCCGCGCGCTTGCCCAGCAGGCGCTTGGTGATACGGTTGGCCCATTCCGAGAAGGTATTTTGCGGGCACACCCAGCCGCAAAACGCCGCGCCCACCATGGAATAGGTCATGACCAGGACGCTCGACAGCGCCACCCAGAACCCCGCCACGATGAAAAAATCGGCGAACCAGATTTGTCTGTCCAGCACCACGAACGTGGCGGCGGCCGGGTCTATGCGAAACAAGCCGCTCACCGGAATCAGCACCGCCAGCGCCAGCGCACCCCACTGCAATGCGCGGCGCAGAAGGCGCAATCGCCTGCCGTCCGAAACTGGATGTGTTTCAACCGCCACCTTGATGCGGCTTAAAGCCTGGTTCGCACTGGTACTCATAAAATCAGCATTTTAACATACGCCCCACCGGCTCTTGCCCGTATCTGCTTTGACAAGCCGCAGGGCAGGGAGTGCTATTTGACCCCGCGGACCTCTTTATCCAGCGGACTGACCTGAGCCAGCCGCGCGCGGTACTGTTCCGCGGCGGTGCTGTCTCCGGCGTTGCGTTCCAGATGCCATAAACGGCGCAAGGTCTCGGCGTGATCGGGACGGATGTCCAGTATTGCCCGCAGCGCGTCGTGCTCGCTGCGCCCGCCGGCGCGCGCCTGCTCCAGCGTGCCGTACATGGCGTCGGCCAAGGCGAAGCCGATCCAGCGGTCCTGCGGGTTGGCCTCATGGGCCAGACGCAACAGGCGCGCGTCTTC
>JAMCTV010000082.1 GCA_023381235.1 Gammaproteobacteria bacterium | reverse complement strand
AATCACAACTACGTCGCGCATGGCGCTCTCCATGCAGCGCTTGGCCCCTTCTCCGCCTTCCGAGGGCAGGGTCATGTGGTAGCCGTCGCCGCTCATGCCGTAACCTGCCACCTCGCCGTAGATGTAAGCACCGCGCCGCTGGGCGTGTTCGTATTCCTCCAGCACCAGCACGCCCGCGCCATCGCCCAGCACAAAGCCGTCGCGATCCTTGTCCCACGGCCGGCTGGCGGTGGCGGGATCGTCGTTGCGCGTGGACAGCGCGCGCGCCGCGCAGAATCCACCCAGGCCTGTGGGTGTGGTCGCCATCTCCGCGCCGCCCGCCAGCATCACGTCGGCGTCGCCGTAGGCGATGATGCGCGCGGCCTCGCCGATGCTGTGCGAGCCGGTGGAACAGGCGCTGACCAGGGCGAGGTTAGGGCCTTTCAGGCCATACAGGATGGACACGTTGCCGGAGATCATGTTGATGATATTGCTCGGCACGAAGAACGGCGAAATCTTGCGCGGCCCGCCTTCCAGATACGCGCTGTGACCCTTCTCGATGCCACCCAGGCCGCCGATGCCGGAACCGATGGCGACGCCGATGCGCTCGGCGTTGTGCGCGGTCACGCTGAGTTTGGAGTCTTCCAGCGCCTGATGCGCGGCGGCGACGCCGTAATGGATGAAGGGGTCCATCTTTTTCACGTCCTTGGCGGGAATGTACTGCGATGGGTCAAAGCCCCGTACGCTGCCGCTGAAGCGCGTAGCAAAGGCGGAGGCCTCAAAGTGGGTGATGGGGGTGATGCCGCTGTTACCGGCCAGCACGTTTTCCCATGACTCGCGCACGGTCAGGCCCACCGGGCTAACCATGCCCATACCGGTTACCACCACGCGACGTAGTTGTGATTTCATAGTGAAATACTTAAGGCATAGCTATCGCTAACGGTATATACGAAAAAAGGCCGCTCCTGTGCGGCGGAGCGGCCTCGACGGCTGAGCCGGTCAGCCTTGATTGAGGTGCGACTTGATGTAATCCACGGCCTGCTGCACGGTGGTAATCTTTTCCGCGGACTCGTCCGGTATCTCGCACTCGAATTCCTCTTCCAGCGCCATCACCAGCTCCACGGTATCCAGCGAATCGGCGCCCAGATCGTCCACAAAGGAGGAGGCGCTCTTCACCTCGTCGTCCTTGACCCCCAACTGTTCCACTACGATCTTCTTGACGCGTTCTTCTACAGTGCTCATGACTGATGCTTCCTCCCAGGTAATCCAATAAAAACTAATCGTGCTATTTTATGGGAAACGGGCCGCGCTTGCCAGCCGCCCGCCTTGGTAAAAAAATACTCTTTACGAATTAATGCGTTACGCCATGTACATGCCGCCGTTGACATGCAGCGTCTGGCCGGTGATATAGGCCGCCTGCGGGGAGGCGAGAAACGCCACCGCGCAGGCCACCTCCCCCGGCAGGCCCAGGCGCTGCAGCGGGATTTGCCCCAGCAACGCCTGCTTATGCTCTTCCGGCAGGGCGCGCGTCATGTCGGTGTCTATAAAGCCCGGTGCGACCGCGTTCACCGTGATGCCGCGCGCCGCTACTTCGCGCGCCAGGGCCTTGGTAAAACCGATCATGCCGGCCTTGGCGGCGGCGTAATTGGTCTGCCCCGCGTTGCCCGCCGCGCCCACCACCGAACTGATATTGATGATGCGCCCGCGCCGCGCCTTCATCATGCTGCGCACGCAGGCCTTGCTCATGCGGAACACGGAACTCAGATTGGTGGCGATGATCTCGTCCCACTCCACATCCTTCATGCGCATGAGCAGATTGTCGCGCGTGATCCCGGCGTTGTTGACCAGTATCGTGGGCGCGCCGTACTCGCTTTCGATTTCAGCCAGCGCCTGCCCGATGGCCGCGCCATCGTTCACGTTGAGCACGGCGCCGCGTCCTTTTATATTATTATTTTTCAATAGCTTATTAATATTATCTACACCGTTTTGTGAGGTAGCGGTTCCTATCACCACAGCGCCTAGCCGGCCCAGTTCCAGGGCGATGGCCGCGCCCAGGCCGCGGCTGGCCCCGGTTACCAGGGCGATGTCACTGCTGAGCGTCATGTCAATTCCAGTGCTTGTGTGAGGTTCGCGGTTTCACCCAGCGGCAGACAGGCGATGTCCGGGGTGATGCGCTTGTTGAGGCCGCACAGCACCTTGCCGGGGCCGCATTCTAGCACGGTCTTGATCCCGGCCCGCGCCATCTTGTGCAGGGTTTCGGTCCAGCGCACCGGCTGATACAGTTGCCTGGCGAGCGTGTCGCGTATCGCGTCCGGATCGGTATGGAATGCGACGTTGGCGTTGTGGATCACCGGTATCCTGGGCGCTTGCAGCGGCGTTTCGCGCAGCCGCGCGGCGAGCTTGTCCGCCGCGGGCTGCATCAACGCGCAGTGCGACGGCACGCTCACCGGCAATGGAATGGCGCGCTTGGCGCCGGCCTGCTTGGCGAGGGCGATGGCGCGCTCCACCGCCTGCGCGCTGCCGGAAATCACCACCTGGCCGGGCGAGTTGAAGTTGGCGGCGGACAAAACCTGATTTTGCGCGGCCTGGACGCAAATCTCGCGCACCTTGTCGTCTTCCAGGCCGAGCAGCGCGGCCATTGCGCCCTCTCCTTCCGGCACCGCCTCCTGCATCAGCTTGCCGCGCAGCGCCACCAGCTTGAGCGCGTCACCGAAATCCAGCGCCTCGGCGCATACCAGCGCGGTGTATTCGCCCAGGCTGTGCCCCGCCATCAGCGCCGGGCGGCACGCAGAGTGCTTGCACCACACCCGCCATACCGCAACCCCGGCGCTGAGCAGCGCGGGCTGCGTGTTCATGGTGAGGTTCAACGCCTGCTCCGGACCCTGGCTGGCCAGCTCCCACAAATCCACGCCGAGCGCCTTGGAAGCTTCCTTGAAGGTCTTTTTCACCTCCGGATAGGCCGCGGCCAATTCATCCAGCATGCCCACCGACTGCGAACCCTGACCGGGGAAGACAAAGGCAAGTGTATTATCCATCGTGACGGGTGAGTTCTTCATGGTTTAGTACTTAATCAGCGCCGAGCCCCAGGTGAGTCCGGCGCCGAAAGCTTCCAGCAACAAGGTATCGCCGCGCTTGATGCGCCCGTCGCGCACCGCGGTATCCAGCGCGAGCGGTATCGAGGCCGCCGAGGTGTTGCCGTGTTTATCCACGGTGACTACCACGCGCTCCATCGGCATACCGAGCTTTTTGGCCGTGGCGCCGATGATGCGGATATTGGCCTGGTGCGGAATAAGCCAATCCACATCGGTTTTTTGCAATTGATTCGCCTCCAGCGTCTCGTCCACGATCTGATCCAGGCTGTTCACCGCCATCTTGAACACCTCGCTGCCCTGCATGGTCACGTAGCCGCCGTTGGGCGCGTCCGCGATGTCCTCGGTGGTGAGCAAATGATGATACTGCCCGTCGGCGTGCAGATGAGTGGATAAAATGCCCGGTTCGGCGCCCGCCTGGAGAATCACCGCGCCCGCGCCGTCGCCGAACAGCACGCAGGTGTTGCGATCCTTCCAGTCCACGATGCGCGACATGGTTTCCGCGCCGATCACCAGCGCCGTGCGGGCTGCGCCGCTTTGGATGAATTTATCCGCAATACTGAGGCCGTAGATGAAACCGCTGCATACCGCCTGCACGTCAAACGCGGCGCAGCCGTGGATGTCCAGCCGCTGCTGCAACAGGCACGCCGTGCTGGGGAATATTTTATCCGGCGTAGTGGTGGCGAGTATGATGAGATCAATGTCGGATGGTTTGATGCCCGCCGCCTCGATGGCCTTGCGCGCCGCGTGTTCGGCCAGGTCGCGCGTGGTCTCGCCCTGCGCGGCGATGCGCCGCTCGCGGATACCGGTGCGCTCCACGATGCATGTGTCCGAGGTGTCCACCATTTTTTCCAGGTCGGCATTGGTGAGCACCTTGTGCGGCAGGTAACTGCCGGTGCCGGCGATGCGCGTGTAACGCTTGTTCACAGCGGCTGCCCCGCGTTGGCCGCAGCAGCCGAACCAGGTTGCAAACGGCGCGCGAGCTGCTCGCCTATGGCGCGCGGCACATCCTTGCGCGCCTCGCGCTCCGCCACCTTTATCGCCTGCGCGTAGCCCAGCGCGTCCGTCCCGCCGTGACTCTTCACTACCACGCCCTGCAACCCGATCAGCGTCGCGCCGTTGTACAAACGCGGGTCTATGCGCGACTGAAACGCCTTCAACACCGGCAGCGCGCACAAGGCGGCCAGGCGCGTGAACAGATTGCGCCTGAATTCCTGCTTGAGATAATGGCGGATCATGCGCGCCACGCCTTCGCTGCTCTTGAGCGCGATGTTGCCGCTGAATCCGTCGCACACGATCACATCCGGCGGATCGGTATAAATATCGTCGCCCTCGACAAAGCCGATGTAGTTGAGATCGCTCTCCGCCATCAGCCGCGCCGCTTCTTTTATGGTGTCGGTGCCCTTGATTTCCTCGCTGCCGATGTTGAGCAGCCCGACGCGCGGCCGCGCGATGTTTTCCATCGTGCTCACCAGCGTTGAGCCCATGACCGCGAACTCGAACAGGTGTTGTGCGCTGCACTCGCTGCTGGCGCCGAGGTCGAGCATGTGGGTGTGGCCGTGTATGGTGGGCAACGCGGAGATGATGGCGGGGCGGTCTACGCCGGGCAGGGTCTTCAATACAAAGCGCGCCGTCGCCATGAGCGCGCCGGTGTTGCCTGCACTCACGCAGGCCTGCGCCCTGCCCTCTTTCACCAGGTCTATCGCCACGCGCATGGAGGAATCCTTTTTGCCGCGCAACGCTTGCGCCGCAGGCTCATCCATGCCGACCTGCTGCGAAGTGTGTTGCAGAACCAGCCGCTCGCCGACACAGGCGTGATGCCGGTGCAGCTCGGTGTGCATCGCGTGTTCATCGCCCACCAGTATGAGATGGAGATCGGGCGATTGTTTTAACGCGGCAAGCGCCGCGGGCACGACCACGTGCACGCCGTGGTCGCCGCCCATGGCGTCCAGCGCAATGGTGATGGCCTGAGACATAAAAAGGGAAACCGCCGCGAATCGTATCCCCGGCTCAGGCCGGGGGGCGGCGGCGGATTATTCGCTGCGTCCGGCGGTGACTTTACGGCCCCGGTAGTAACCATCGGGGCTGATGTGATGACGCAAATGCGTCTCACCGGTTTTGGGCTCTACCGACAGCGCCGGTCCGGTCAGCGCATCGTGCGAGCGGCGCATACCGCGCTTGGAAGGGGTTTTACGGCTTTTTTGTACGGCCATGGGTTAATCTCCCTGCTGTGCTTCAATATGATTCATCATCGTGCTTTACTGCGTTTGGTCTTCAATTGACTGAGCACCGCGAACGGGCTGATCTTCGCGGCTTGCGTATCTGCGCTCTGGACGGGCACAGGACACTCGCCTTCCTTATGCAGCGGTGCTGCGGGCAGCGCCAGCAGCAATTCATCCTCCACAATCGCCGCCAGCGGCATGTTTTGCGAGGTGACCAGCAACGGTTCATAGTCCGCCGGCAGCTTATCGGCCTCTGCTTCGCTCGTCACCACCCCCAGCGCGCACTTCACCCGCATGGGATAATCAAACGGCTGCAGGCAGCGCTGGCACTGCAAACGGACCTGGGCGCGGATTTCGCCGCGCACTACCGCCACCTTCATCTCGTCCTTGCCGAACTGCAGATCCAGCCAAGCGCCGCCGGAGGCGTCATGCAACAGGGGCAGAAGGCGCGTCATCCCGGACAAGGGCAACTCGCCGGTCAGCCTGCGTCCTGTTTCGGCATAACGCACCACATCCACAAACAGCGGCAGACGCTCAGACATTAACCGTATATGATATAATTCAACGCATTAATTGTCAAAACAAAGCCGCGTTTCCGCCTTTCTCCCGGCCGTGCACATGAAATCGCTTATCCTCGCCTCCACCTCGCCCGCACGCAAACTACTGCTGGAAAGACTGGGCCTTGCCTTTCAAGTGGCGCCCTCGCGCGTGGACGAAACGCCTTTGCCGGGTGAGTCGCCCTTGGCGATGGTGCAACGTCTCGCGCGCGCCAAGGCGGAGGCGGTGGCGAGAGCGCACGCCGCCAGCCTGATCATCGGTGCCGACCAGGTGGGCGTGGTCGCCGGCGAAATCCTGGGCAAACCGGCCGATCACGCCGACGCCGTGCGCCAGCTACAGCGTGCATCCGGGAACAGCGTGACGTTTCTCACCGCCCTGTGCTTGTTGAACAGCGCGACAAAAAACATCCAGCTTGAAACCGTGCCCTACTCCGTGACGTTTCGTGCGCTGACCGATGAACAGATTGAAAATTACCTGCGCCTCGAACAGCCCTACCACTGTGCGCTGAGCTTCAAATCCGAGGGCTTGGGTGTGGCGCTGTGCGAGAAATACGCCGGCGACGACCCCACCGCCCTGATCGGCCTGCCTTTAATCAGGCTGGTGCGCATGCTGGAGCGTGAAGGGCTGCATTTGATTTAACCGGACCGCCTTGCCTCCAGCGCCTCCCAGCGCGCCAGGTGCGTCAGCAGTTCGGTTTCGATGGCGCCGTAGCGTGCCTGTAGGGTTTTGGCTTTGCCGGGGTCCCGGCTGTAGAGTGCGGTGTCGCCCAATTGCTGTGTGACGTCGCTCTGTTCTTTTTCCAGCGCCTCGATCTGGGCGGGCAGGGATGTCAGTTCACGGGCTTCGTTGTAGCTTAGTTTCTTCCGTGGTTGTGGTCTTGGGGCGGGCGCGCTTCTGCCGGTGGGGGCGGTTGACGGCGCGGCCTGGTTGCGCGCACTGAGATAGCGCAACCAGTCTTCGTAGCCGCCGGCGCATTCGGTGAGTTTGCCGTCACCCTCAAACGCGATCACCTGCGTCACCACGTTGTCGAGAAAGGCGCGGTCGTGGCTGACCAGAAACACCGTGCCGTCGTATTCTTGCAGCAGCGCCTCGAGCAGTTCCAGCGTTTCGATATCCAGATCATTGGTGGGCTCATCCAGCACCAGCACATTGCACGGACGGGTGAAGAGACGCGCCAGCAACAGGCGGTTGCGCTCGCCGCCGCTCAGGGTGCCCACCTTGGCGCGCGCCCGTTCCGGCGCAAAAAGAAAATCCCCCAGGTAACTGATGATGTGTTTCTTTTCGTTCCCGATTTCGACGAACTCCGCTCCCTGATTGATAACGTCAATCAGCGTGGCGTTGTCATCCAGCACGCTGCGCATCTGGTCAAAGTAGGCCACGGACAGATTGACGCCCAGGTTCACGCTGCCGCTGTCCGGTGTCAACTCCCCCAGGATGAGCTTGAGCAGGGTGGTCTTGCCCGCGCCATTTGGTCCAATCAGGCCGACGCGGTCGCCGCGCTGGATGCGGCAGGAAAAATCGCGCACCAGCGCCTGTGAGCCGAAGCTCTTGGATACGTGCTCCAGTTCCGCCACCAGTTTGCCGGAGCGGTCGCCGCTGTCCACCATGAAGTTGACCCGCCCTACCCGCTCGCGCCTGCGCGCGCGTTCGACGCGTAGCCGCTCCAGACGCCGCACACGTCCCTCGTTGCGCGTGCGCCGAGCCTGCACGCCCTTGCGTATCCACACCTCTTCCTGGGCCAGGAACTTGTCGAACCTTTCATTCCCGGTGGCCTCGATGGCGAGTTGCTCCTGTTTGCGTTGCAGATACGCCGCATAGTTGCCGGGGTAATTTTGCAAACGGCCGCGATCCAGTTCCATGACGCGCGTGGCCACGGCGTCGAGAAAGCGCCGGTCATGGGTGACAAACAGCAGCGCGCCGGGAAATCCGTTCAGCAACTCCTCCAGCCAGGTGATGGCGGTAATATCCAGATGGTTGGTGGGTTCATCGAGTATCAGCAGTTGCGGCTCCGACACCAGTGCGCGCGCCAGGGCCGCGCGCTTTTTTTGGCCGCCGGACAGGGTCTGGACAAGCAGATCCGGACGCAACGACAGTTTTTCTATCGTGGCCTCGATGCGGTTCGCCGCGCGCCAGCCGTCATGGCCGTCCATGTAGTGCTGCAAATCGGCGAGACGTTGGGTCAAGGCGCCCGTGTCTCCAGTGTGATCGGATAATTGCAGGGAGATGCGATGATAATCCGCGATGACCTGCGTCAACTTCCCTAGGCCCTGCGCCACCGCATCGAATACCGTGTGCGCCGGGTCCAGTTGCGGCTCCTGCGGCACATAACCTACGCTGAGGCCGGGTGCGCGCCAGACTACGCCGTCGTCCAGCTTCACTTCACCGGCAATGACTTTCAACAGACTGCTTTTGCCCCCGCCGTTGCGCCCGATCAACCCGACCCTCTCGCCCGCGTCCAGCGTGAAGCCAACCGATGTCAGCAAGGGATGCAGGCCGTAGGCCAGTGTAGCGTTATCGAAAGTAATGAGGGGCATGGAGACAGCGATGAATGAGGGTGCGCATGTGCGGGGCGGGCTACGCGCGCTCCGCACTGCGTACGGCTACACGGACAAGTGGTGTTTTAGCGCAACTGCGGGCTGCCGGATGCGGTAGAGAAAAACGTTTTGGACAGGGCCATGCCGATGCGTTCGGCGAATTGGCCGAAATAGTCCGGGCGTGGGGTGTAGTCCACGATCTTTTCCGCGCCGACAATTTCGCGCGCGACGTAGCTGCTGCTGCCGAGCTCGTCCACCAAACCGAGTTCGACGCTTTGTTCGCCGGACCAGATGAGCCCGCTGTACAAATTTGCGCCTTCCTTGAGCCGGTCGCCGCGGCCTTTCTTGACCACCTCGATGAATTGCTCGTGGATATTTTTCAGCAGTGTCTTCACGTGCGCCACGTCCTCCGGCTTGGCCGGGGAGAATGGATCAAGAAAACCCTTGCTTTCACCCGCCGTGAACAGACGCCGCTCGACGCCGAGCTTGTCCATCGTGCCGACGAAGCCAAAACCATCCATGAGCACGCCGATGGAGCCGACCAGGCTGGCCTTGTCGGCGTATATCTTGTCCGCCGCGGCGGCGACGTAATAACCGCCCGAGGCGCAGATGTCGGTGATGACCGCGTATAGCGGGACATCGGGATGCTTGGCGCGCAGGCGTGCGATTTCGTCATTGATATAACCCGCCTGAACCGGGCTGCCGCCCGGACTGTTGATGCGCAGAATCACGCCCTTGGTGTTTTTATCCGCGAATGCCGCGCGCAGCCCGCCGATGATGTTGTCGGCGCTGGCTTCGCGGTCTTCCGCAATCACGCCGTCAATTTTAATCACCGCGGTGTGCCTGCCGCCCACCGCCGTTTCCGTAATGTCCTTGGGAAGATAGATCAACAGCAGCGAAAACAGGTACACAAACAGCAGGATTTTGAAAAAGATGCCCCAACGCCGCGCGCGCCGCTGCTCATCGAGCGCGGAGAAGATCAGCTTTTGCAGCGTGCTGCGCTCCCAAGCACTTACGCCTGCGCTTTCGGAGGAAGGTGGTTGATTTTGGCCGTTCATTAAACGCCTCTCGAGCAGGATGGTATTGAAGAAATAATACGCCCTCAAGGGGCGATTGCATAGTCAACCGGACGCAGCCACCGGGTCAGTCCGGTCACACGCTCCAGGCACGCGAGCGGTTTGCATTGCAGCAGGCGCTCGCGATCGTGCGCGCCGCCGCACACCGCCAAGGCGTGAGCGCCCGCGTTATGCGCCATGAGCAGATCATACTCGGTGTCGCCTATCATCAGGGTGTCGCCCGGCGCAACCCCCAGCCTGTCCATGATGTCGTGCAGCATTTGCGGGTGCGGCTTGGAGCGCGCCTCGTCCACCGTGCGCGTGCCGTGAAATAAATCCTGCAATCCGCTTTGCGCCAGCACGTGGTTCAAACCCTGCCGCCCCTTGCCGGTCGCCACCGCGAGCAGGTAGCCTTGCCGGTGCAGTTGATGCAGCATCTCCGTTACGCCCTCGAACAACACCGGGGCCTGACGTTCGCTGGAGAAAAAATGCGCGCGATAGTACTGGGTGATCGCGCCGCGCAGAGATTCATCGGCATGTGGGACCAGCGTTTGTATTGCTTCCTGCAAACCAAGGCCGATGATGCTGCGTATCTCGCCGCACGCCACCGCTGGCACGCCGGCGTCGCTCAATGCCGCCTCGATGCAGGACACGATGTGCGCCTCGGAGTCCATCAAGGTGCCGTCCCAATCAAACACCAGCAGTTCAAAGTCGCGCTTCATTCAGGTTTCCAGCCGGTTCAACACCTGTTGTAAATCATCCGGTAGCGGCGCGCTGAGCTTGATCTTGCGTCCGCCCGGCAGGATAAAGGCGACGCTGTGCGCATGCAAAAATAATCTCTTCAAGCCCCGCGCCTTCATGCGCCGGTTGAACTCCCAGTCGCCGTATTTATCGTCCCCGGCCAACGGATGCCCGATGTGCGCGGCATGCACGCGTATCTGGTGGGTGCGCCCGGTTTCCAGCTCAACCTGCATCAGGCTCGCATCACGGTAAACCTGCTGCGGCGTAAACTCAGTCGCGGCGGACTTGCCTTCCTCGCTCACCCGCACCTTGCGTTGCCCGGCGTGCGGGGCGTGTTTTTCCAGCGCCGCCGTGACACTGCGTGCCCCGCCGCGCCAGCGCCCCTTGGCCAGCGCCAAGTAGTGTTTCCTGATACCGCCCTGGCGCAGCAGGTCGTGCAGGTTTTTGAGCATGGGGCGAGTCTTGGCGATTAATAAACAGCCGGAGGTTTCCCGGTCCAGCCGGTGGGCAAGCTCGATAAACGGCTGCTGCGGGCGCAGCGCGCGCAGGATTTCAATCACCCCATGGCGCAAGCCGCTGCCGGCATGAACGGCAATACCGGGAGGCTTATTGAGCACCAGCAGACTGTCGTCTTCATACAACACCGCCTCCCCGATCAGGGTTTGCAGACGGCTGCCCGGCGTCTCCGGCGTGCGCTCTTCCCCCTGCCTTAGCGGGGGCAGGCGGATTTCGTCGCCAAGCTCCACGCGGTAGTCCGGTTTGGTGCGGCGGCCGTTGACCCGCACCTGGCCGGTACGCAATATGCGGTAAACATGACTTTTCGGCACCCCCTTCAGGCGCGAGAACAGAAAATTGTCCAGACGCTGCCCGTGCGAGCCCTCCTCAACCGTCACGATACGGGCTTGAGGGGATTGTTTTTGCATATTTCGTTCATTTTTGAGATACTTATTAAATATAGTTCTGGCAAAGTACTGCGGAGGACCTTAATACCGCAGTAAAGCAGTCGGCTATTGAAACGGCACGAATTGCCCATATTATAAAATAATCTTTGTAGGACAAAGATTTATCGTCAGCCGCGCTGACGCATTGAGTAGTGCCTGAGCAGGTGCCGGTGAGTATTTGGACTAAATCCAAACCGGCGCCGAGATTATGAAGGGCCGCGTGAGCGCCCCCTCCCCCTCGTTGGGGCTACACGTATATTTTGACCCGCCGCGCCCACGTGAGCCGCGGTGGCAAACATAGGATTATACAACATGAAGAGAATGCTGATTAACGCAACTCAGCCTGAAGAGTTGCGTGTCGCGCTGGTTGACGGCCAGCGCCTGTTTGATCTGGATATCGAAACCTCCTCCCGCGAGCAGAAGAAATCCAATATCTATAAGGGCCGTATCGGCCGCGTCGAATCCAGCCTGGAGGCGGCGTTTGTGGAATACGGCGCAGACCGCCACGGCTTCCTCCCGCTCAGGGAAATTTCCCGTGACTATTTCAGCCCCGGCGCCGGCTCAGGCCGGGTGAATATCAAGGACGCCCTGCGGGAAGGCCAGGAAATCCTGGTGCAGGTGGAAAAGGAAGAACGCGGCACCAAGGGCGCTGCGCTGACCACCTTCATCAGCCTGGCCGGGCGTTACCTGGTGCTGATGCCGAACAACCCGCGCGCGGGTGGCGTATCGCGCCGTATCGAGGGCGATGACCGCAGCGACATGCGCGAGGCGCTCAACGCGCTGCAAATCCCGGAAGACATGGGCATCATCGTGCGCACCGCCGGTGTCGGGCGCAGCGTCGAGGAATTGCAGTGGGACGCCGATTACCTGGTGCAACTGTGGCGCGCGATCGCCACCGCCGCAACCGAGCGCCCTGCGCCCTGCCTGATTTATCAGGAAAGCAGCTTCATCATCCGCGCGCTGCGCGACAACCTGCGCAAGGACGTGAGCGAGGTGCTGATAGACGACGCCAATGTGTACAACCAGGCGGTCGAATTCATGCAGCAGGTAATGCCGCACAACCTGTCCAAGCTCAAACTGTATCAGGATCACGTGCCGCTGTTCTCGCGCTACCAGATCGAAAGCCAGATCGAGTCCGCGTTTCAGCGCGAGGTGCGCCTGCCCTCAGGCGGCTCGATGGTGATAGATCACACCGAGGCGATGGTTTCGGTGGACATCAACTCCGGACGCGCCACGCAGGGCAGCGACATCGAGGAAACCGCGCTCAACACCAATCTCGAAGCGGCCGACGAGGTGGCGCGCCAGTTGCGTCTGCGCGACATCGGCGGGCTGATCGTGATTGACTTCATAGACATGACCCCCACGCGCAACAAGCGCGAGGTGGAAAACCGCCTGCGCGAGGCGCTCAAGGTGGATCGCGCGCGCGTACAGATCGAACAGATCTCGCGCTTCGGCCTGCTGGAGATGTCGCGCCAGCGCCTGCACACCTCGCTCGGCGAGACCAGCCAGGTGTCCTGCCCGCGCTGCAACGGTCACGGCTCGATCAGAAGCGTGGAGTCCGCCGCGCTGTCCATACTGCGCATCATCGAGGAAGAGGCCATCAAGGAAAGCACCGCGCGCGTGGTGGCGCAGGTGCCGGTGGATGTCGCTACCTACCTGCTCAACGAAAAACGCCAGGCGCTGAGCAATATCGAAAAGCGTCACAGCATCGGCATCGTGCTGGTGCCGAACCCGGCCATGCTGACGCCCAAGTATGAAATCCAGCGCGTGCGCGGCGAAGAAGTGCCGGCTGCGGAAGAGGCGCAACCCAGCTATCAGATCGCCGTTACTCCGCCGGAAAAACCCGCGGAAAAATTCGTCAGTCCCGCGCGTCCCGTGAGCATGGAGCCCGTGATCAAGACCATACCCGCCATGCCTCCTCCTCCCGCGCCCAGCGTGGCCAGGGTAACGGAGGAATATCAGCCGAGACTGCTGAAGCGCCTGTGGGGCGTGCTGCTGGGTGGTAAAAAACCCGAACCCGAACCTGCCGCGGCGCCCCGTAAAGAACCGGCGCAGCGCAGGCCTCACCATGAGCGTAAACCGGAACGTGAGCGGGGCCACCCGCGTCATGCCCATCGTGCGCCGGAACATGGCAAACGCCACGCCGAGCCACGGCCGCCGAGCGAGGCGGCCCGCCCTGCACCGGCCAAGGCCGCAGAAGGACCGGGACGCCGCCGCGGACGCCGTGGCGGACGCCGCCGCCGTCAACAGCAGGAAGGTGCGGGAGCCGGCGCATCCGCGCCGCCCGTGAGCGCGCCGCCGGGCGGCGAATCGGCCGCCAGTTTTGTCCAGGTGGAAACCAGCCCGCCTCTGGAACAATTCGCCGTTCCGCACGAGACACGCACAGAGCAAGCTTCACGCTCGCCTGAATATGACAATCACACCGCCGAACCGCGCCAAAGCAGCGCTGAAGCAGTGCCCGCAGGCGGGGATAAACAGGATTAGCGGTCACTGCGGCCTCAAATCCCCCCTCGCTACGCTCGACCCCCCTTGAAAAAGGGGTGGCCGTCTGCTCTAGCAGTTTGTTGAAAAAGGCCATCCATGGCCTTTTTCAACTCGCAAAGCAAAAAATGTGATTTTTGCTTTGCTTCATTTTTCAAACACATGCCGCGTGTTTGAAAAATGGCGGCCCCTCCGTGGGCCGCATGCAGGCTGTTTTTCAACAGCCTGCTAGTAACCGAAACGGCTGAGAGTCTGATCCACTGAAGCGGCATAGCCGCCGCCGAACAACCGCACGTGCACCAGCAGCGGATAAAGATTGTAGATATCGCGCCGTTCCTCGAAAAATCCGGGCTTTAACGGACGCAACTCCTGATAACGCTCAAAAAACGCGCTGCCGAAGGTGCCGAACAGCGTGGTGAAGGCCAGTTCGATCTCCGGGTGCCCATAGTAGATCGCCGGATCAATGAAGCCGGTGATGCGTCCGTTCTGCGCCAGCACGTTGGTGGTCCATACGTCGCCATGAATCAGTGAAGGGTGCTCCGGCTCGCTCAGCCAGCGTCCTATATTGGCCGCGAATTTTTCCAGGCGCGCGTACAAGCGCTGCGGCAGACGTCCGGCGCGCAGCGCCTCCCCGCCCATATGAAGCAGCCTCTGCTCACGGAAAAACTCCAGCCACGACGTGTTCCAGGGGTTGGGCTGGTGCAGGCCGCCTATCAGCGTACTGGTCTCGAAACCGAAAGCGGGTGCGCGGACGCCGTGCAGGGCCGCGAGCAACTGCGCCGCGTGCCGCTGGGCGGTGTCATTGAAATGGCTTTCCCCCGGCACAAACTCCATCAGCAGCAGTTGCGCCGAGCTGTGCAGCACGGCGGGCACGGGCAGTTTGCTGTGTGCGGCGAGATAGCGCAGCATATCGCCTTCGCAAGACAGCCGCCCCTGATCGTCCACCTTGGCGACGATGCGCGTGTCATCGTCCAATGTGACTTGATACACCTCGCCGACGCAGCCGCCGTGCAGGGGCTGAGCGCCGCGCGCGGATTGGCCCAGCGCCCCGGCTATCGCATTGGATAAATTACGGCGCATGAACCTTTAAAGATGATGCTTGCGGATATGCTCCAACAGTCCCTGCGCCGCTTCCTCGACCATATCCAGCACGCGCTCGAATCCGCCGGGGCCGCCGTAATACGGATCGGGCACTTCAGTCTCGCCCAGGTGCGGGGCATATTCGAGAAACAGCCTGAGCTTGTGCCTGTCTTCCGGCACGGACAGTTTTGCAAGCCGCGCATAATTCTGCCGGTCCATGGCCAGGATATAATCGAAGCGCGCGAAATCTTCCCGCTGCACGAGACGCGCGCGCTGGATGCTGATGTCCATGCCGCGCCGCAAGGCGGTCGCCTGGGCGCGCGGGTCGGGCGGCTCACCGGCGTGGTAATCGTGGGTGCCGGCGGAATCCACGCTGATGAAATCGCCAAGCTGATGCTGTTCCAGCAGCCGCGAAAAGGCTCCCTCCGCCAGCGGTGAGCGGCAGATATTGCCCATGCAGACGAATAACACTTTAATCATCTAGCCCTTCCAATTGATAATCAGATTCATTAGTCTTGGCAAATGTTGCCCGCGCATGAAAAGCCCGGCCTGGACAAGCTGCGCGGCCTGATAGGCCGCCGTGTGCGCCACCATGGTCTCGAATGCCGCATCATCGAGGTGCTGGAGGACGGGCCGGCGCTGGTGTTGCAGGATTTGTCTGCTCACGATGTGATCCAGCCCGACCAGCACGGCGAGGCGCACCGCCGGGTGGCGGAGCTGTACACCGTTCTGGCGTGGGATGCGGCGGCCGATGCGCTGCACACCGACTTTGCGGCTCTGGAACTAATGGCCGAGCAATAGTTCATGCGCCCTGGTTAAATCCTGTTCCGTATCCACGCCGGGGCCGGGCGCGGCGCAGGCCAGCGCCACCTGTATCTTGTGTCCGTTCCACAGCACGCGCAATTGTTCCAGCGACTCCGCCTGCTCCAGCGCGCACGGCGGCCAAGTCACGAATTGCTGTAGAAATCCCACGCGATAGGCATACAGTCCGATATGCCGGTAGTACTCGGCGTCAGGCGGCAGGTCGCGCCGGTTTTGGGCAAATGCCGCGCGCTGCCAGGGAATGGGCGCGCGGCTGAAGTACAGCGCGTTGCTCCGGCTGTCCATGACCACCTTTGCCACATGCACATCGAATAACTCTTCGGCGCTTTTGATGGGGGCGCATATGGTCGCCGCGCTGGCGTCAGGGTGCGCGGCCAGCGTCTCCGCCGCCTGGCGTATGAGAGCGGACGGCATCAGCGGCTCGTCGCCCTGCAGGTTGACCACGATCTCGTCATCGGCGAGACCAAGCTGTTGCGCAGCCTCGGCCAGACGGTCGGTGCCGGAGGCATGCGCCTCGGAGGTCATGCACACCTGCGCGCCAAACGCGTGCGCGGCGGCGCGGATGCGCTCGTCATCGGTGGCGATGATGACCTGCTCCGCGCCGCTTGCGCACGCGCGCTCGAAAACATGTTGCAACATGGACTTGCCGGCCAGCTCACGCAGGGGTTTTCCAGGCAGGCGCGTGGACGCATAGCGCGCCGGGATGATGACCTTAAAGCGCATCCAGTTCTTCGCCGCTCAGCTTGCGCGCCTCGCTCTCCAGCATCACCGGGATGTCATCGCGCACCGGGTAGGCGAGCTTGTCCCATTTGCAGATCAACTCCGCCGCGGATTTTTGATAAACAAGCTGTCCCTTGCAAACCGGGCACACCAGAATTTCAAGCAGTTTTTTGTCCATGAGCCCGCTCTTTTAGAAGCTGCAACAACCGGTTATCAAACGCCGCATCGAGCTTGGCCTGCACCGGCAGATACCAGTAATCCGGCTTGGCGAAGCGTTTACATTTTACCGCATCTTTCTCGGTCATGAGTACCGGCCTGTCATCGGCAAAATCGAGATCGGCCGGCGTAAAAGGATGATGGTCGGGGAAGGCGTGTTCGATGATCGCGAGCCCGTGTTCGCGCAGCATAACGAAAAAACGCTGCGGATGTCCGATACCGGCGACGGCGTGGACGGTATCGGTCCTGAAATCGTCGAATTTACGCGTGACGCTTTCCTGTTGCAGATTACGCAAGCCCAGCGGTTCAAGGCGCATGCTGAACTCACCCTGTCCGGCGGCGACGCCATTCACCACCACCATATCCACCTGTTTCAGGCGCGCAACCGGTTCGCGCAACGGCCCGGCGGGCAGGCAAAAACCGTTGCCGAAGCGGCGCGCGCCGTCCACCACGGCGATTTCAATGTCACGCGCGAGCCCGTAATGTTGCAGGCCGTCGTCGCTGACGACGACATCGCATTGCCCTGTCAAGGCGCGCGCAGCGGCTACACGGTCTTTGCCGGTCATCACCGGGCAGGCGCAGCGGCGGGCCAGCAATACCGCCTCATCGCCGGTTTCGCGCGTATCGCTGTCCGGCAATACGAGCCGCGGCAGGCGCGTGTTTCCGCCGTAACCGCGACTCACCACACCGGGACGGTAGCCCTTGGCGCGTAAAAATTCCACCAGCCAGATGACCAGCGGCGTCTTGCCCGCGCCGCCCACGGTGATGTTGCCCGCGACAATGACGGGAACGGACAAGCGATGCATCTTGAGCCACCCTCCCCGGTAAGCGCGGCGTCGCAGGGCGGCTGCAATGCGGAACAGCCAGGACAAGGGCAGCAGCGCCAGGGCAACGGGATTTTTGCTATACCAATAGTGCTCCGGCCGTTTCACGATCGCAGGATCAATAGTGCGCTTCGGTAGGCTGCGGTTGCGGCGAGTCATGAAACTGCATGCGGTGCAGCGCCGCGTAGTGGCCGTTTTGCGCCAGCAGTTCGGCGTGCCTGCCGCTCTCCACGATACGGCCTTCATGCAGCACCAGAATCATGTCGGCGCGCTCGATGGTGGACAGGCGGTGCGCGATCACCAGCGTGGTGCGCCGCTGCATCAGACGCTCCAGCGCGGCCTGAATGTAACGCTCCGACTCGCTGTCCAGCGCGGAGGTGGCCTCATCCAGTATCAGCACCGGCGCATCCTTCAACAATGCGCGCGCGATGGCGATGCGCTGCCGCTGTCCTCCGGAGAGCAGCACGCCGTTTTCACCCACCAGGGTATCGAGTCCCTGCGGCAGGTTGCGGATAAATTCCATCGCGTACGCGGCCTCGGCGGCCATGATGACTGCCTGTTCGCCCGCCTGCGCCAGTTTGCCGTAAGCGATGTTGCGTGCGATGGTGTCGTTGAACAGCACCACCTCCTGGCTTACCAGCGCGATCTGGTCGCGCAGGCTTTCCATGGTGAGTGCGCGGATGTCCTGCCCGTCCAGCGTGATCCGGCCCGATGTCACGTCGTAGAAGCGTGGCAGCAGGCTCACCAGGGTGGATTTGCCGCTGCCGGATCGGCCCACCAGGGCTACGGTTTGTCCGGCGCGCGCATCGAAATTAATGTCGCGCAGCACCGGACCCTTGCCGTAATCAAAGTTGACCTGTTGATAGGCAAGCGCACCCTGCGCGCGCGCAATGCGCTGCGTGCCGGTATCGCGTTCCACATCGGTGTCGAGCAAGGTAAAGATGCTTTGCGCGGCGGCGATGCCGCGCTGCAGCACGGCATTGACGCTGGTGACGCGCTTCATCGGCCCCATCATCAGCACCATGGCCGCGACGAAGGACATGAAGCTGCCCACGCTGATGGTGGCGAGCACGGAATCCAGCGTGGCGATGAAGATGATGGCGGCGAGCGCCGTCGCGCTGATGAGCTGGATCACGCCGGTACTGGCGGCTGAGGTGGCTGCGAGTTTCATGTTGAGGCGGCGGTTGGATTCATTGGCCTTGCCGAACTGCTCCATTTCATGCTGCCGCCCGCCGAACACCTTGACCACGCGCTGCGCCTGTATCGCTTCTTCCGCCACGTGCGTCACATCGCCCATGGAGTGTTGCAGACGCGTGCTGATGCGGCGAAAGCGCAGGTTTACATAACGCACCAGCAGCGCGATAAGCGGACCGGCGAGGACGAATACGGCGGCGAGCAGGGCGTTGAGGTAAAACATCCAGGCCAGCAGGCCCGCTACCGTGAGCGTATCCTTCAATGCGATAGCCGGGGCGCTGGTTGAGGCCTGCGCCACCTGCTCCACATCGTAAGTCAGCTTGGACAGCAATTGCCCCGATGAGGTCGCATCATAAAATGAGGCAGGCAGACGCAGCAGTTGTTCGAACATGGCGCGGCGCACGTCTCGCACCACGTTGCGTCCTACCCAGTTGACGCAGTAATCGGAAAGGAATCCCGTGATGCCGCGCAGCACAAACAGGCCGATCAGCATGAGCGGCACGTAGCGGATGGCATCAGCGTCGCGCGCGACGAAGCTGCCGTCCAGCAGCGGCTTCATGATGGCGGCAAAGCCGGTATCGGTAGCGGCAAACAGCGCCATGGCCAGCACCGAAACCAGAAAGGCGCGCCAGTAAGGCCTGACGTAACTAAGCAGGCGCCGGTACACCTTGACGCCTGCAACGGGCTGTGCGGCCGACGGCTGTAACACTTAGCTCCCGTCTTCAGCCTGTTGGGTGGCGAAGGTGATGCGCACAAACCCCAACTGGGCCGCTGCGTCCATGGCGCTCACCACCGCCTGATGCGGCGTCCTGGCGTCGGCGCTGATGATGAACGGCATATCACGGCGTTCACCGGCAGTTTGCTCGATGGCGCGCTTCAAGGTGTCCAACTGCGTATTGATAAGGGCCTGCTGATTGACGTAGTAGCGCCCTTCCGCGTCTATGGTGATTTCTATCGTATCCGCCTTGGGTTCCGTCTGTTCCGCCTCAGCCGTAGGCAGTTCGATTTGCAGACCGGAGTCGCGGTTGAACGTAGTGGTCACCATGAAGAAGATGAGCAACATGAACACCACGTCTATGAGCGGTATCAGGTCGAGACCGGGCTCCTCCCTGCGAGGCGCGCGCAGATTCATTGCGGCTTCTTCGCGCCAGGTTCGCCTGCACGCTCGCCGTGCAGCGTCTCGACCATCTTGATCGCCTCCTGCTCCATCATCACCACGAACGCATCCACGCGCCCGCGGAAGTAGCGGTAAAACATCAGGCTCGGAATCGCCACAGACAACCCCGCCGCCGTGGTGAGCAACGCCTTGGCGATGCCTCCCGCCATTTCCGTGGGATTGCCCACGCCGTGCACGTTGATGGCGCTGAACACCTGGATCATGCCGAACACGGTGCCGAGCAATCCCAACAACGGGCTCACCGAGGCGATGGTGCCCAGGCTGTTGAGATAGCGTTCCAGTTCGTGCACCACGTGCCGCCCGACCTCCTCGATGCTCTCCTTCATTATCTCGCGGCTGTGGTGCAGATTATCCAGGCCCGCCGCAAGCACGCGGCCGAGCGGTGAGCTGTCGCGCAGCGCATTGATATTGGCGGGCGTGAGCTGGCTGCTTTTCGCCCATTGCCAAATCTGGAACAGCAATCCCTTGGGCGCGACGTATCTGGTCTGCAGCGACCAGAAACGTTCCAATATGATGCCCACCGCGCCGATGCCGCAGAATAAAATCGGCCACATCAGCCAGCCACCTGCCTTGAATAGTTCCAGCACTTGTTCAGCCCTTAATTTAGGCCCCCTGCCTTGCAGGGAGGGATTTTGAGATAAGTTTCAGTAATGTAACAAATAGCGCCTTGGCCGCAAAGCCCAGCCTTGATTTATGCGGCAGCGCTCAATGCCCCGTCCTTCAGGGTAAGCACACGCTGCATACGCGCGGCAAGATCGGGATCATGCGTCACCACCACCAGGCTGGTGCCCAGCTCCTCATTCAACTCCAGCATCAGTTGATACACCTGTTGCGCGGTATGGCGGTCCAGATTGCCGGTCGGCTCATCCGCCAGTACGCACTGCGGCTGCGTCACCAGCGCGCGCGCCACGGCGGCACGCTGGCGCTCGCCGCCGGACAGCTCGCCCGGTTTGTGCGCCAGCCGTTCGCCCAACCCTACCCGCTTTAACAATGCCGTAGCGCGTTCAGCCGCCTCGCGCGGCGCGGCGCCGCGTATCAACAACGGCATGGCGACGTTTTCCAGCGCGGTGAATTCCGGCAACAGGTGGTGAAACTGATAGATGAATCCCAGCGCCCGGTTACGCAGCCAGCCGCGCTCGGCGTCGTCCAGGTGCGCCATGTCCTTGCCGGTAATCCATACCTCTCCCGCGCTTGGCGTGTCCAGCCCGCCCAACAGGTGCAGCAAGGTGCTCTTGCCGGAGCCCGATGCCCCGACGATGGCCACGCGCTCGCCGCGCGCAACGGAGAAATCCACCCCCTGCAACACCTCGACGTAAAGACCGCCCTCGGCAAAGGTCTTGTCCAGCTTTTTACACTGCACCACCGCCGCGCTATTCATAACGCAAGGCCTCCGCAGGCTGGGTGCGCGCGGCGCGCCAGGCCGGATACAGCGTGGACAGCAGGCCCAGTATCAGCCACCTGTTGCCGGAATTCACCACGTCGTCCCAATGCAGTTCCGAGGGCAGTTCGCTGATGAGGTACACATCCGGCGACAGAAAACGGATACCGAACACCTGCTCAATGAACGGCACCACGGTTTCCACGTTGAGCGCGAGCAGAACGCCGCCCAGCACGCCAAGCAATGTGCCGAACACGCCGATGACGGAGCCTTGCACCATGAACACCGCCATCACGCTGCGCGGCGTAAGCCCCAAGGTGCGCAGAATGGCGATGTCGGCCCTCTTGTCCTGCACCACCATCACCAGCGTGGACACGATGTTAAACGCCGCCACTGCGACGATCAACGTCAAAATGATGAACATCATGCGCTTCTCTATCGCCACCGCGCGGAAGAAATTGACGTGCTGCTGCGTCCAGTCGGTGACGCTCAAGTCGCCCGGCAACTGCTGCCGCAACGCGCGCGCGATCAGGGGCGCGGCATAGATGTCATCCAGCTTGAGGCGCACGCCCGTGGCCGAACCGCTGATCTGAAACAGCTTGGCGGCAT
>JAMCTV010000081.1 GCA_023381235.1 Gammaproteobacteria bacterium | reverse complement strand
CACCTTCCCGCCTACGCGGGAATGACGAATAAATAGTTAATCAGAGCCGCTTCAGGCGCTGCTGTATAAATCGAGTGCGGCGTTGCTGTTGGTGCGTTGCAGTTTGGCCATGTCGCAGCGGATTTGTTCCAGGTGATCGAGGTAGGCCTGGCTCACGCCGCCGGTGACGTATTCGCCGCTGAAGCAGGAGGTGTCGAAGCGCGTGATCCTGGGATTGCCGGCGCGTACCGCCTCGATCAAATCTTCGAGGTCTTGATAAATCAATTTGTCGGCGCCGATGGCGCGTGCGATTTCTTCTTCGGTGCGGCCGTGCGCGATAAGCTCGTGTACGGAGGGCATGTCTATGCCGTACACGTTGGGATAGCGCACCGGCGGCGCGGCGGAGGCGAAGTAGACTTTGCGCGCGCCGGATTCGCGCGCCATCTGGATGATCTGCTGCGAGGTGGTGCCGCGCACGATGGAGTCGTCCACCAGCAGCACGTTTTTGTTTTTAAATTCCGATCCGATGGCGTTCAGCTTCTGGCGCACGGATTTTTTGCGCTGGCCCTGGCCGGGCATGATGAAGGTGCGGCCGATGTAGCGGTTCTTCACAAAGCCCTCGCGGTAGGGCAGGTTGAGCACCTGGCACAGTTGCAACGCGGCGGTGCGACTGGTGTCGGGGATGGGAATGACCACGTCTATGTCGTGACCCGGCCACACACGTTCGATCTTGTGTGCCAGCTTCTCGCCCATGAGGATGCGCGCCTGGTACACCGAGATGCCGTCTATCACCGAGTCCGGGCGCGCCAGATATACGTATTCGAAGATGCAGGGCGAGGACATCGGGTTCTGCGCGCATTGGCGCGCGCTGAGTTTGCCGTCCGCCGAGATGAGTACCGCTTCACCCGGTGCGATGTCGCGCAGCACTTCAAAGCCGAGCACGTTCATGGCCACGCTTTCCGAGGCGATCATGTACTCCGCGCCCTGTTCCGTTTCCTGCTTGCCGACCAGGATGGGGCGGATTCCGAACGGGTCGCGGAAGCCGACGATGCCGTAGCCGTTGATCATGACGATGGCTGCGTAACCGCCTCGGCAGCGTTCGTGCACGCGCGCCACGGCCTGGAAGATGTCCTCTTCGCTGATGCGCAGTTTGCCGCCGCGCTGCAATTCGTGCGCGAATACATTGAGCAAGACCTCGGAATCGGAGTCGGTGTTGATGTGGCGCTGCTCCTCGCGGAAGATTTCCCTTTTCAGCTCGTCCACATTGGTGAGGTTGCCGTTGTGCGCGAGGCAGATTCCGTAGGGCGAGTTGACGTAAAACGGTTGCGCCTCGGCGGAGGTGGAGCAGCCCGCAGTGGGATAGCGCGCGTGGCCGATGCCCATGTTGCCGTGCAGGTCGCGCATGTGGCGGGTGTGGAACACGTCGCGCACCATGCCGTTGTCTTTGCGCATGAAGAATCTGCCGTTGTCGCAGGTGATGATGCCGGCCGCGTCCTGGCCGCGGTGCTGCAACACGGTGAGGCCGTCATACAGGGCCTGGTTGACCGGGCCTTTTGCGACGATGCCTATGATTCCGCACATGACTTAAGTCTCATTCAGCAGGGTTGGTCTTCAAAACTGCAATTTCTGCGCAACGTCTTCCGGCAGCAGCTCGCGCAGCCAGACGGCGAAATTCTGGAAGTGGCCGATCAGCATGGAGTCTTGCCACCAATCGTCTTTGGTAAAGGGCGTCGCGCCGCCCAGCAGCACCAGCAGGGCCACGATCAGCGCGCCGCGCGCAAGGCCGAACGCGCCGCCCAGCAGATGATCGGCCCCTGTGATGCCGGCCTTGCTGACCAGCTTTGTGATGAAGAAATTGGCTACGCCGGCCAGAATCAGGGTGATGAGAAACAGGGCGGTGAACGCCGCCGCCAGGCGCAAGGGGGGCGAGCTGATGTTTTCCGTCAGCGCGTCGGCGAGATGCTGCGCAAAGCGCAACGCCACCCAGATCGCAATGATCCATGCCACCAGGGACAACACCTCGCGCACCAGGCCGCGCACCAGTCCGATCAGCACGGAAAGGCCAATTACTCCGAGGATGGCATAGTCTACCCATGTCATACGGTAGCGGGCTTGGGCGCCATGACCGGGCGCCGTCTGGCCGCAAGCGGTGGCTGATTATTCAAGTAAATATTATAGCAAATATACGGCCTTGACGGGGCGTTGCGGCAAGGCGGGCGGGGATGATCCACGGACGGATTCAAGGGTAAAGCAGCACCATGCCTTTCTGTTTCATGTCCTTTTCCAGCGCGTCACGCAGCGCCTCGGCGCGCGCTCGCTCCAGTTCAGGGCCGGCATTGACCCGGTACCGGGAGGCTGCGCCGGACTGCGTCTTTTCCACAAACGCGGTGTAACCCTTGGCGCGCAACTGATCGCGCAACGCCACGGCATTCTGTTCACTGGAGAAGCTGCCGAGTTGGACTACCCATCCGCCGGGTTTTCCGGGCGCGGTCGGCTTGCTGTCTTGCGGTTTGCCCTGGGGCTTATTGGGTTCAGCCGGTGCGGCTGCGGGCGCAGTAACCGGCGCGGCGGCGGGCGGACCCTGAACCGCGGGCGCAGAGGAAACGGAGGGAGATGTTTCGGGCAATGCCGGCTGGGTGATTTCGTCCAGCGGGATGATCTTGGAACTGAATTCGTCCGGCTTGGACGGGATGTTGGTTTCAGTGATCGTGGTCGGCGACTCGCCGTCGAGCAGCATGGGGACAAAAATCACCGCCAGAATCACCAGGATGATGGCGCCGGTCAAACGGTGTTTAAATGCGCTGTTTTCCATATCCGCCCACGGCCACCTCGTTGCCAATATTATAGAGCTACAGGCAGCGTCTGCGCCACCGTATAAAACGATCCAAAAACGACTACCCGGTCGCCGGCGCGGGCTGCCTGCATTGCGGCGTGATAGGCCTCGGCAACGGTGGCGTGTAGTGACAGGGCGGCGGCGGGCGCTGTTGCGCGCACCGCCGCGCCGATCTGTTCCGCAGTGGCGCCGCGCTCCACCGCCAAGCCCGCGCCATACCAGGCGGCGATCGCATCGCGCAGCGCGGCGGCGGTCCCGCGAATGTCCTTGTCCTGCAACATGCCGAACACCGCCAGCGTGCGTCCCGGACAGGGCTCATCCCTCAGTGCCTCTGCCAGCACCGCCGCGCCATGCGGATTGTGCGCCACATCGAAGATGCGTGTCACCGCCCCCGGCACGATCTGAAAACGCCCGGCGATAGAGGCCGCGCGCAGACCTGCACCCATCGCCTCTCTTTTTACCGCAAGGCGCGGCGACAGGCATTCGACGGCCATCAGCGCAGTGGCGGCGTTTTGCAGTTGAAACGCGCCGCGCAGGGCGGGCAGGGGCAGCGCATCATGACGTGCGCGCCGGCTCCACCACGACCAAGAGCCGGAGTCACGCCGATAGTGGAAATCCCGTCCCAGGGAAAACAGCGGTGCACCGGTAGTGTGCGCGTAATCGCCGACACTGTGCGGCGGGGACGGGTCGCCGCACACGGCGGGGCGGCCGGGACGGAATATCCCCGCCTTCTCGCGCCCGATGCTTTCCCGGTCCGGCCCCAGCCACTCCATGTGATCGAGGCCGATGCTGGTGACCACGGCGACGTCCGCGTCGAGCATATTGACGGCGTCCAGCCGGCCGCCCATGCCCACTTCCAATACCGCCGCGTCGAGGCCGGCGCGCGCGAACAGATCAAACGCGGCCAGGGTGGAGAATTCGAAATAGCTCAAGGATATTTCCGCGCGCGCCTCGTCTATACGCTGAAAGCTCGCGCACAGTTCCGCATCGCTGACCTCCGCGCCGTTGACGCGGATGCGCTCGTTGTAGCGCAACAAATGCGGCGAGGTGTAAGCGCCGGTGCGATAGCCCGCCGCGCGCAATATCTGTTCGATGAAGCTGACCGTGGAGCCCTTGCCGTTGGTGCCCGCCACGGTGATGACGGCATGGTCGGGACGCTGCAAGCCCATGCGCTGCAATACGGCGCCGGCGCGGGCGAGACCGGGGTCTATCTTTTTAGGATGCAGCGTCTCCTGCCAGGCGAGCCAGTCATTCAGGAGGGTGAAGCGCATTTAAAGGCAGATACAAGAGAAAAGAGGCAAGAGAAAAGGGATGATTTCTGAATTGTGTATGGAAGCAGACGTCTTTACTTTTCTCTTTTCTCTTGCCTCTTTTCTCTACTCAGATAGCGGAGCACGCTGCGTCAGCATTGACAGCAGCTTGGCGATTTTGTCGCGCATCTCGCGCCGGTCTATGATGAGGTCAATCGCGCCATGATCCAGCAGGAATTCGCTGCGCTGGAATCCTTCCGGCAGTGTTTCGCGCACCGTTTGTTCGATTACACGCGGCCCGGCGAAGCCGATCAAGGCGCGCGGTTCGGCGGCGTTGATATCGCCCAGCATGGCAAGGCTCGCTGACACGCCGCCCATGGTGGGGTCGGTGAGCACGGAGATGAATGGAATCCCGCGTTCTTTAAGCCGGGTCAGCGCCGCCGCGGTTTTCGCCATCTGCATCAGCGACAGCAAGCCCTCCTGCATGCGCGCGCCGCCGCTGGCGGCAAAACATATCAGCGGGATGCCCTGCTCGACGCAAGCGTGCGCGCCGCGCACAAAGCGTTCACCCACTACCGAGCCCATCGAGCCGCCCATGAAGCGGAACTCGAAGGCACAGACCACCAGCGGCAGGCCCTTGAGTGCGCCCTGCATCACCACCAGGGCGTCGGTTTCCCTGGTTTCCTTTTGCGCCAAGGCGAGGCGCTCAGGATAGGATTTGCTGTCGCGGAACTTCAGGGCATCGAGTGGTTTCAACTGCACGCCGATTTCCACGCGCGGCTCGGGGTCGAGAAAACTGTCCAGCCGCTGGCGTGCGCCGATGCGCATGTGATGGGAGCACTTCGGGCACACGTCGAGATTTTGCTCCAGCTCCGCGCGGAACAGCACCTCGCTGCACATCTCGCATTTGGTCCACAAACCTTCCGGCACCGTTTTCTTCGGTGTGGCGCCTTCGGTTCTGATCTTGGAGGGCAGCAATTTTTCGAACCAGCTCATTGAACACTTGCGGCGGTGGCGCCGTCCATGGCGTTGCGCATTTGACTCAGCAGCGTGCAAATTTCGGAAATGATTTTATCCGGCGCGCCCGCCAGCTGTTCGATCTTCTGCACCAGGGCGCTGCCGACGATTACGGCGTCGGCCAGTTGGGCGATGCGCGCCGCGGCTTGCGCATCCTTGATGCCGAAACCCACGCCCAGCGGTAATGGCGTGAGCGCGCGGATATCCTTGAGTTTGCGCCCAACGTCCTCGACATCGAGCGTGGCCGCGCCGGTTACGCCTTTCAGGGACACATAATACAGGTAACCATGGGCCAGCGCCCCGGCCTTGGCGATGCGCTCTGCCGTGCTGGTGGGCGCAAGCAGGAAGATGGGCGCGATGCCGTGCGCGCGCAAGGCCGATACCAGTGGCGCAGCCTCTTCGGGCGGCATGTCCACGGTGAGCGCACCGTCCACGCCGGCCTCTTGCGCTGCGCGCGCGAAGAACTCATAGCCCATGATCTCAACCGGATTGAGATAGCCCATCAGCACCACCGGCGTGTGACTGTCCTGGGCGCGGAAGGCGCGCACCATGCCCAGCACCTGGCGCAGGCTGACGTGAAATTTCAGCGCCCGCTCGCTGGCGCGCTGGATCACCGGGCCGTCCGCCATCGGGTCGGAGAACGGTACGCCGAGCTCGATGATGTCGGCCCCGGCCTGGACCATGGCGTGCATCAGCGGCACGGTCAATTCAGGATTCGGATCACCCGCGGTGATGAATGGAATCAGCGCCTTGCGCCTTTGCGCGCGCAGCCGCTCGAAACATTGCGTGACGCGATTGATTTCAGCCGCGGATGCGGGCGTGGGTGCGGTTTTTTTCTGCGCGCTGCTCATACCTTAATTCCTTCGCGCGCCGCCACGGTATGAATGTCTTTATCGCCGCGGCCGGACAGGTTGACGATGACGATATGGTCTTTTTTCATCATCGGCGCAAGCTTGGCCGCGTAGGCTAGCGCATGGGACGACTCCAGCGCAGGCAGGATGCCTTCGATGCGAGTGAGATCATGGAACGCCTGCAGCGCCTCATCGTCGGTGATGGCGACGTAGTTCGCGCGCCCACTGTCTTTCAGCCACGCATGTTCCGGGCCGACGCCGGGGTAATCGAGACCGGCGGAAATCGAATGCGTCTCGATGATCTGGCCGTCGTCGTCTTCGATGAGATAAGTGCGATTGCCGTGCAGCACGCCGGGGCGGCCCTTGCACAGGGTGGCGGCGTGATGGCCGCTGTTCAATCCTTCGCCCGCCGCCTCGACACCGTAAAGTTTTACACTTGCGTCTTCCAGAAACGGATGAAACAGGCCGATGGCGTTGGAGCCGCCGCCGACGCAGGCGACGAGCGCATCGGGCAGGCGGCCTTCCTGTTCCAGTATCTGCGCGCGCGCCTCGCGCCCGATCACGCACTGGAAGTCGCGTACCAGCATGGGGTAGGGGTGCGGTCCGGCCACCGTGCCGATGATGTAAAAGGTGTTGTCCACGTTGGTGACCCAGTCGCGCATCGCTTCGTTCAGCGCGTCTTTCAGGGTCTTGGAGCCGGACTCGACTGGGACTACCGTTGCGCCGAGCAGCTTCATGCGATACACGTTGAGCGCCTGGCGCCTGATGTCTTCCGAACCCATGTACACCACGCACTCCAGCCCCAGGCGCGCGGCCACTGTGGCGGTGGCGACGCCGTGTTGCCCGGCGCCGGTCTCGGCGATGATGCGCGTCTTGCCCATGCGCTTTGCGAGCAGGGCCTGGCCGATGGTGTTGTTGATCTTGTGCGCGCCGGTGTGGTTCAAGTCCTCGCGCTTGAGGTAAATCCTTGCGCCGCCCAGTTGCCTGCTCCAGCGTTGGGCGAAATAAAGCGGCGAGGGGCGGCCGACATAGTGCTTGAGATCATGCTCGAATTCGGCAATAAATTCGGGGTCGTTCCTGTAACGCTCATAGGCGAGGCACAGCTCTTCCAGCGGCTGCATCAGCGTCTCGGCCACGAAGCGCCCGCCGTACGGGCCGAAGTGGCCGTTGGCGTCGGGCAGCACGCTCTTAGCTAAGGCTGACATGATTTACCTCGTTGATAAATTGTTCCATTTTGTGATGACTCTTAACCCCTTTGGCTGCTTCTGGATACGCACGATGAAG
>JAMCTV010000080.1 GCA_023381235.1 Gammaproteobacteria bacterium | reverse complement strand
TTTATCCACACTGCTAATTTGTATTACGCCGCCTGTGCTGCGGGCGCCGCAGCCTTGACCCGGCCCAGCACTGCCTTGGCCAGGTCATCCGCGCCGAACTTGGGCAGAAACTGGTCCGCCCCCACCTTTTTCACCAGCGCGGCGTTGAACACCCCGCTCAAGGAGCTGTGCAGCAGGACGTGCAGATTCTTGAGCCGTTCGTCCCTGCGGATCTCCGTGGTGAGCGTGTAACCGTCCATCTCCGGCATTTCGATATCCGAAATCACCATCAGCAGCCGCTCCGTAACGGGCGTGCCGTCCTCGGCCCAGCGCTGTAACTGCTCCAGCGCCTCGCGCCCGTCATTGGCCACCGTGCAGGCTATGCCGATCTGCTCCAGGGTGCGCACCGCCTGCTTGCGCGCCACGCTCGAGTCGTCCACCACCAGCACCTCGCGTTTGACCAGATTGTCCGCGCTGCCCTGCACCAGCGCCTGCGATACCTCCATCTTGATGCCCGACACCTCGGCCAGCACCTTCTCCACGTCTATGATCTCGATCAGTTCGCCGTCCAGGTTGGTGACGGCGGTCATGTAGTTGTTCACGCCGCTGCCCTTGGGCGGGGGCAGGATGTCCTGCCATTTCATGTTGATGATGCGTTCCACGCCGCCCACCAGAAAGCCCTGCACCGAGCGGTTGTACTCGGTGATGATGACATAGCAGCCCGTGCAGTCGGCGAGCGAGCGTGCGCCGATCACAAACCGGACATTCGGCACCGCGACGACCGCACCGCCCAAGCTCAACTTACTCAGGATGGGAGAAGATTTCACGGCGGCGCACATGCGCCTGTCGCGTGTTTACATAGAGAGCCTGGACTGGGCCGCGTGCGTGAAGCGGTACGACCGGGCATATACCTTCTTCTTTATAGACCCGCCGTACTTGGAGCTGGCCGGCTACGAGAGTGCGTTCCCACCGGCTGAGTACGAGAAGCTGGCAGGCTGCATGGCGTCCATCAAGGGCAAGGCCATGCTCACCATCAATGAACATCCCGTCATCAGGAAGCTATTCAGCAAGTTCCGCCACGATGAGGTGAATATCCAGTACACCGTCGGAGGCACCAAGAGCAACGCCAAAAAGAGTCGCGAGCTGATCTTCTATAATTGGGGATGATCCGTAGCGAGGATCAAAAAAGACAGATGGTTTGATGTCGCAAAGCATCTGTCTTGAGGTCGCAAACCATGTGGCGCGTTACATTGGTCGGGGTGAGAGGGCGAGCGGCGGGATAGGAGCCGCGAGCGACCGCACAAGGATGTGCGGGCGGGAATTTAAAGATGCTACTGATGCAACGCCAGGGACGGCGAAGTTGCTGCTGAAAAATTAGATTGGTCGGGGTGAGAGGATTCGAACCTCCGGCCCCTAGCTCCCGAAGCTAGTGCTCTACCAAGCTGAGCTACACCCCGTTAAAACAGTGACAAGTAGCAGTTACAAGATTTGATAAAGCTGCTTGCCGTTAATAGTTACGGTTCACTGAAAATTCGGCCAACGCGTGCAGCGCATCCTTATAAGACGAGGCGGGCAGCGCGGATAGCGCGGCACGGGCTAGTTCCGCCTCCTGCTCGGCCGAGCGCGCAGTGTACGCGAGTGCGCCGCTGCTTTCAACGGCATGTTGCACGGCGGCGATGTGATCCAGCGTGCCCTGTTCGATGGCGGCCCGGATCAGCGCGGCCTGCTGCGGCGTGCCGTGGCGCATGGCGTAGATGAGCGGCAGGGTGGGTTTGCCCTCGGCCAGGTCGTCGCCGATGTTTTTGCCTATCTCTTCGGACGACGCGCTGTAATCCAGCGCGTCGTCTATGAGCTGGAACGCCGTGCCGAGGTGCATGCCGTAGGCGGCCAGGGCCTGCTCGACGGCGCCGCTCTGTTGGGCGAGCACCGCGCCCAGCCGGCAGGCGGCCTCGAACAGCTTGGCGGTCTTGCAGCGGATCACGGAGAGATAGCGCTGTTCTGTGGTGTCCGGGTCGTGGCAGTTCAATAGCTGCATCACCTCGCCCTCGGCAATGGTATTGGTGGCGTGGGCCAGGATGTCCATCACCCGCATCTCGCCCGTTTCCACCATCATCTCGAACGCGCGCGAATAGAGAAAATCGCCCACCAGCACGCTCGCCTCGTTGCCCCACAGGGTATTGGCGGTGTCCTTGCCGCGGCGCAGTTCCGAGCCGTCCACCACGTCGTCGTGCAGCAGCGTCGCGGTGTGGATGAATTCGATGATCGCGGCCAGGGCGATATGCTGCGCGCCGCCGTAGCCGCAGGCGCGTGCGCCGAGCAGGGCCAGCATCGGGCGCAGGCGTTTGCCGCCGCTGTTGACGATATACGCCCCGATCTGGTTGATCAGCGCCACCTCGGAGGAAAGGCGGCTTTGAATCAGCGTATTCACCGCGCACATCTCCGCGCTTAGCAGTGTCTGCACGGCTTCGAGGCTCATGGACGGACTATGCGTTTGACCTGCCGACATGGGACATACTATAATAATTGGCTTAATTTCAGTTGGTCCGGACTTAACCAGCGGGCCGTGGAGCGGGAACATGTATGCAATTATTGTAACAGGCGGCAAGCAGTACCGGGTGGCGCAAGGCGAAAAGCTGCGCGTGGAGAAACTGGCCGCGGAAGAAGGCGCCACCGTCGAATTCGACCAAGTGCTGATGGTGGGCGAAGGCGCCAGTGCCAAGCTCGGCACGCCACTGGTGGCGGGCGGCAAGGTCACGGCCAAGGTCACCGCGCAGGGCCGCGGCGACAAGGTCAAGATCATCAAATTCCGCCGCCGCAAGCATCACATGAAGCAGATGGGGCATCGCCAGTCCTATACCGAAGTCGAAATCACCGGCATCACCGGGGCGTAGGAGCACAAACATGGCACACAAAAAAGCAGGCGGCAGCACGCAAAACGGCCGCGATTCACATTCCAAACGCCTGGGCGTCAAGTGCTTCGGCGGCGAGCAGGTGCTGGCGGGCAATATCCTGATCCGTCAGCGCGGCACCAAGGTGCACCCCGGGGCCAATGTCGGCATCGGGCGCGACCACACCCTGTTCGCCAAGGCCAATGGCAAGGTGCAATTCGATCTCAAGGGCAAGCCGAAGCGCAGCTATGTGAGCGTGGTGAACGGCTAAAACGCCACACCCCCTCAGCAACAAGGCAAGGCCCCGCGCGCGGGGCTTTGCCGTTTTAGGGGGGTGGCGCCTCGACGGCCTGCTATAATGTGCACTAACCGGTTTAGGAATGCGAAAGTGGCGAAATCGGCAGGTGAGCTGCGAAGCAGCAAACGCCAGCACAGGGATGTGCGGGCCGTGGGTTGCGAGAACGATACTGTTAAGCCAGGGATGGCCTCGCTGCTATTTTAGGAATGCGAAAGTGGCGAAATCGGTAGACGCGCTGGTTTTAGGTGCCAGTGGGGCAACCCGTGAGAGTTCGAGTCTCTCCTTTCGCACATATGTTGTTTACTGTCCCATCTACCCTTAAACTGGATGTATGAATACCCCTATGCAAGTTTCCATTGAAACCACCTCCGGGCTGGAGCGCAAACATGGCAC
>JAMCTV010000079.1 GCA_023381235.1 Gammaproteobacteria bacterium | reverse complement strand
CCAGATAACGGTCGCCGCCTTCGATCAGCGCGTGCACCAGCGGGCGGTACAGGTCGGGCGCATCGGGCGAGAAAAATCCCGCGCCTATCATATCCAGCGCCTGCTTCAGTTCCGGATTATTCTGATAATATTCCCATGGCGAATAGCCGCCCGCGCGCAGGCGCTCGGCTTCCTGCGTGGTGAGGCCGAAGATGAAGATGTTGTCCGGACCCACCTCTTCGCGGATCTCCACGTTGGCGCCGTCCAACGTGCCGATAGTGAGCGCGCCGTTCAGGGCCAGCTTCATGTTGCCGGTGCCGGAGGCCTCGGTGCCGGCGGTGGAAATCTGCTCGGACAGGTCCGCGGCAGGGATGATGTCGAGCGCGGTGGACACGTCGTAGTTGGGGATGAACACCACCTTGAGGTGCTCCGCCACCAGCGGGTCGTTGTTCACCACCTCGGCCACGTCGTTGATGAAGTTGATGGTGAGCTTGGCCAGCGCGTAACCGGGCGCCGCCTTGCCGCCGAAGATGAAGGTGCGCGGCGTGACCGGGGCCGCGGGGTTGGCACGCACGCGGTTGTACAGCGCTACGATGCGCAGCGCGTTCAATAACTGGCGCTTGTACTCATGGATGCGCTTGACCTGCACGTCGAACAGGGAATCCACATCCACCGTGATGCCCAGATGGTGCCTGACGAGGCCGGCCAGGCGTTCCTTGTTGGCGCGTTTTACGGCGCGGAATTCGGCGCGGAATCCGGCATCCTGCGCCAGCGGCGCGAGCTTCTTCAGCTCATCGAGCTGGGTGATCCAGTGCGGACCGAGACGCGCGGTGATGAGGCGCGCCAGGCCCGGATTGGCCTGATTGAGCCACAGACGCGGCGTGATGCCGTTGGTCTTGTTGACGATGCGCCCCGGAAAAAAGTCGTTGAAGCTCTTGAAGGTGGAGGTTTGCAGCAAATGCGTGTGCAGTGCCGCCACGCCGTTCACCTTATGCGAGCCGACGATGGCCAGATGCGCCATGCGCACGCGCTTGCCGTTGTCCTCATCCACGATGGACAGGCGGCGCATGAGATCGAAATCGCCCGGATGCTGGTGCACCACCTGCTTTAAAAAGCGCTGATTGATCTCATAGATGATCTGCAAATGGCGCGGCAGCATGGCCTCAAACAGGCGCACCGGCCAGGTCTCCAGCGCCTCGGGCAGCAGCGTGTGGTTGGTGTAGGCGAACACGCGCTGGGTGATGTCCCATGCCGGATCCCATTCCAGGTGATGCTTGTCCATGAGCAGGCGCATCAACTCCGGGATGGCAATGGCCGGGTGCGTATCGTTGAGCTGGATCGCCACGCGCTCCGGCAGGTCTTCGATCGTGTCGTGCGTCTTGTGGAAGCGCGACATGATGTCCTGCAAGGTGGCCGAGACGAACAGATACTCCTGTTTCAAGCGCAGCTCACGCCCCATGGAGGTCGTGTCGTCGGGATAAAGCACCTTGGAAATCATCTCCGAGGCGTTTTTGTCTTCCACCGCCTTGATGTAGTTGCCGTCGTTGAAATATTTCAGATTGAAATCACGCGTGGACTTGCTCGCCCACAGGCGCAGGTTGTTCACGGTATTGGTGCCGTAACCGGGGATGGGCATGTCGTGGGCCATGGCGAGCACCTCTTCGGTGTCCGCCCAGTGGTGATGCAGACGGCCGTTGTCGTCGGCGTATTCCACCACGCGCCCGTAGAAATTCACCGGATAGAGTATCTCCGGGCGCGCGAACTCCCACGGATTGCCGTAGCGCAGCCAGTTGTCGGGATGTTCCACCTGCTGACCGCCCTCGATGTGCTGCGTGAACATGCCGAATTCGTAGCGGATGCCGTAGCCGTAACCAGGCAGGCCGAGCGTCGCCATGGAGTCGAGAAAACACGCGGCGAGCCGTCCCAGGCCACCGTTGCCGAGCGCGGGCTCAGGCTCCAGGCCGATGATCTCGCGCAACTCCAGACCGATCTCGTGCAGCGCCTTCTCGCACTGTTCGAGCAGGCCGAGATTGAGCAGGCTGTTGTGCAACAGGCGTCCGGTGAGGAACTCCATGGACAGGTAATACACGCGCTTGGCATCGTTCCTGTAATAGGTGCGCATGGTCTCCATCCAGCGCTCGATCAGCCGGTCGCGCACCGCATAGGCAAGCACGTTGAACCAGTCGCGCGGCGTGGCGGTGTACAAATCCTTGCCCGCGGAATACTCCAGGCGGTTGGCCAGCGAACGCTTGAGCGATTCGGTGTCCATGCCCATGAGGTCGTACTTGAAGTTCCCTCGGTGGCTTTTGGTCAACATTGGCTGTTCCTCGAATTTCCTTCCATCATCATATTACATCACTGGCGAATAAGCATAATCCGGGCCAGCTTTTGCTCATCAAGGCCTTGTTTTTAGAAGAATCCGGGCCCATTTTATGTTATATTTAATCATGTTATTCAGGGCGCAGGAGCGTCATGCAATCCGCCTTTGACTGGGACATCAACTTTGACGAGTGGGCGACTCTGGCCACCACTGACCCGGAGGCCTTCGAGCGCCAGCGCGCCTTCCTGGTGAGTCAGGTGCTGGATCACTCGCCGGAGCGGCGTCAGGAACGGCTGCGCGGCCTGCAATGGCGCATAGACCGGGTGCGCGAAAGTTCCGCTACGCCGCTTGCCGCCTGCATCCGCATCTCCGGCATGATGTGGGATTCGGTGATGGGCCAGGGCGGGCTGGTGGAGGCGCTGCAAGGTTTGCGCAAATTGGAGATGCCGCGCGTCAAGCATACCGAAACGACGGCCAAGGTGCTGCCGTTCCGGCCCGTCGCCGCCACCGATATGCCGCCTGCCTTGCCGGAATAAGGCCTTTTCGCTATAATTAAAAATTTTGCCGGGCGCAATATTTTGCGCTCACTCAAATCGAGGTTAGTTTCGATGAAACCGGAAATACACCCCGCCTACGCGGAGACCAGCGTCACTTGCAGTTGCGGCAACACCTTCAAAACCCGCTCCACCCTGAGCGGAGACCTGCACCTGGACGTGTGCTCGGCCTGTCATCCGTTCTACACCGGCAAGCACAAGATCGTGGACAGCGGCGGGCGCGTGGATAAATTCAAACAGAAGTACCGGATAAAATAACCGCTTCACCGGCGTGAGGCCGCCATGCCGCGCCGCCGCGCACAGTTTGCCTTCCTGCTCGCCGCCTCGCTGTGGGCGGCTCCCTGCTTTTCTGAAACGGCCCAATGCGGCGCCGACCGGCTCGACCAGCAAGTGCGCGTGAGTTACGTGTACGATGGCGACACGATCAAGCTGGAAGACGGACAAAGCCTGCGCCTGATCGGCATCAACACCCCGGAACTGGGCCGTGGCGGCGCGCCGTCCGAAGCGCTCGCCCTTGACGCGCGAGAGGCGCTGCAAAACCTGTTGGCGGACTCCCCCACGCTTGCACTGCGCTTCGACAGCGAACGCCGCGATCACTATGGACGGCTGCTTGCGCACCTGTTTCTGCCGGACGGCCGGAGCATCGAGGCGCATCTGCTGGAGCAAGGGTTGGCCACGCAACTGCTGATACCGCCCAACGTGTGGAATCTCGCCTGTTATCAGGAGGCTGAGCGCAAGGCGCGCTCGGCACGGCGCGGCCTCTGGTCACGCCCGGAATACCGTCCGCTCCCCAGCACAGATGTGCCCGCCGACGCGCGGGGTTTTCGCCTCATTCAAGGGCGCGTGGAGCGCGTCGGACACAGCGCAAAATCCGTGTGGATCAATCTGGAGGGCGGGGTGGCGCTGCGCATCGCGCGCAATGATCTGAACTATTTTTCCGGTTTGCCTCTCGAAAGCCTGGAGAACCAGGTGATACTGGCGCGCGGCTGGATTTACGCCGGCCAGCGCGGCCCTACGATGCGCATCCGCCATCCCGCCGCGCTGGAGCGCGTCCACTAAGGTTATAATCCCGGCATGGCATTACGTTGCGTTTTATTAACTGCGCTGCTTGCGGCGCTGCTCAGCGCCTGCGCCGTCAATCCGGTGACCGGACAGAGCGACTTCGTGCTCATGTCTGAAGAGCAGGAGGTCAAGATCGGGCGCGACGCGGCGCCGGAAGTCATCAAGCAATTCGGCCAGTACGAAGGCCAAGAGTTGCAGGATTACGTGCAGCGCGTGGGCGAACAACTGGCCGCAAACTCTCACCGCTCCAACCTGGTGTACCGTTTCACTGTGCTCGACACGGCGGACGTGAACGCCTTCGCCCTGCCCGGCGGTTATATCTATATCACGCGCGGCCTGCTGGCTTACCTTAATTCAGAGGCGGAACTGGCTGCGGTGCTGGGACACGAGATCGGCCACGTCACAGCGCGTCACAGCGTGCGTCAGCAGAGCGCGGCACAAGCGGCCGACCTCGGTTACACGCTGGGTTCGATCTTGTTGCCGGAGCTGCGCAATCAGGCCGCTCAGCAAGCCTTCAATGTATTGGGCGGCGCGCTGCTCTCCGGCTACGGGCGCGAGCATGAGCTGGAAGCCGACCGCCTGGGCGCGGAGTATCTGGCGCGCAGCGGTTACGATCCGCAGGCCATGATTAAGGTCATCGGTGTGCTCAAGAACCAGGAAACTTTCGAGCGCCAGTTGGCCCAGGAGGAAGGGCGCGAGGCGCGCGCCTACCACGGCCTGTTCGCCACCCACCCCGATAACGACACGCGCCTGCAACAGGTGGTGGCGAGCGCGGAGCAATTTAAGAGCGTTGAGACCACACGGGTACGCGGTGACGATTACCTGCGCGCGCTCGACAGCCTCACCTTCGGCGACAGCGAAAAGGAAGGCGTGCGCCGCGGCAGCGCGTTTTATCACGCCGACCTCGGCTTCGCATTAAACTTCCCTGAAGGCTGGCGCGTGGAAAACCGCCCCAGCCAGGTCGCCGCCAGCGCGCCGGGCAACGCCGCCGCGCTGCACCTGTTCGCCGAAGACATCAACCAGCGCATTACGCCCGAGCAATTCCTGCGCACGCGCCTGAAGCTCAACAAGCTGGAACACGGCGAGAGCTTTACCCATCAGGATATGCCGGGCTATACCGCCATCGCCAGTACGCGCTCGCCGTTCGGCGTGCGCCCGGTGCGCTTCACCGTGCTGTACTTCAACAACAAGGCCTATATCTTCGCCGGCGCGGCCAGGGATGAACGCAATCCTTATGCCTACGACGCCGACTTCCTCGCCAGCGCGCGCAGCTTCCGCGCCCTCACCGGGCGGGAAAAACAACTCGCTGCGGCGCTCAAGCTCAACATCGCGCGCGCCAAACCCGGCGTCAGCTTCGAGCAGCTCGCGCGCGAGTCCGGCCTGCCGCATCACGCCGAAGAACAATTGCGCCTGCTCAACCAGCTTTACCCCGACGGCGAACCGCAGCCGGGTTCTTTAATCAAGACCGTACACTGACCCCCATGCCCACTTCCTTGAAACAGGCCGCGCTGGATTATCACGCGCACCCCACCCCCGGCAAGATCGCGCTCGCCATCACCAAACCGTGCGCCACCCAGGATGACCTGGCGCTGGCCTACACGCCAGGCGTGGCCGAGCCGGTGCGCGCCATCGCCGAGGACCCGCACAACGCCTACCGCTACACCGCGAAAGGAAATCTCGTCGCCATCGTCACCAACGGCAGCGCCATCCTGGGGTTGGGCAAGCTGGGCGCGCTGGCCGCGAAGCC
>JAMCTV010000078.1 GCA_023381235.1 Gammaproteobacteria bacterium | reverse complement strand
GCGCTGAGCGTGGCGATCACCGGCAGGTTGTGCGCCCACGCCTCCAGGATCACGTTGCCGAGCGGCTCGTGGCGCGCGGCGGAGACGAACAGGTCCGCGCACTGGTAGACCGGGGAAATGTCTTGCCGCCAGCCGGTCCAGCGCACGCGCGCGGCGATGCCGAGTGTCCCGGCTTCTGCCTTGAGCATGGCCTGTAGCGGCCCATCGCCTGCGATGAGCAGGAAAACCGGGCGCTCATGCAATGCCGCAGGCAGGCGCGCGAAGGCGTCGAGCAGAGCGGAAAAGCCTTTATTCGGATGCAGCCTGCCCACGGAAAGTATGCCCCAGGCGTCAGCGGGGATGTTCCACTCAAGACGCAGGCTGCGTAACCGCTCAGCCGTGGCCGGTTGCGCCTCGTCCACGAAATTGCCGATGTAGAATACGCGCGCGGCGGGCAGGCCGTTGTTGACAAGGTAATCGCAGATGCCGCGCGTGTTGCCCACCCAGGCGTGCGCGTGGCGGTAGCCCTTGAGTTTGTAATAGCCGCCGAGGCGCGCGACGTGCACGATGTCCTTCGGCGCGCGGGTGAGGCGCGTGGCGCGGGTGAGATAGGTTTGCACCAGGTCCGGCCGCCAGGCGCGCAGGATGCGGCGGATGCGCCAGCGCGACCACACGTCCCAGACGCCGAGCATGGGGACATGATACTGCGTAATGTCCGGGCGCAGTATCTCCGCCACGCTGCTATGCGCCGGATTGACCGCGCACACGGTATGCCGCGCGTGCAGTGAGCGTACCAGGCGCACATAGAAATGCTCCGCGCCGCCCGGCTGCCTGCTGCCGATAATGTGCAGCGTGCGCATCACGGCAAGTCTTCCAGCAATGCGCGGAATTGCTGCGCCGCCTCGTCCACGGAAATTTTTTGCGTATCGCCGTCAGGCCGGTACACCCAGGCGGGATGCGGCCCCCACGGATGATATTCCAGCGGCGGGCCATGACCGAACAAGGTCATGGTCGCCGCGCCCATCGCGCCCGCGATGTGGCCCATGCCGGAATCGTTGCCGGCGAAGGCGCGCGCGCGTTCGATGATCGCCGCCGCTTGCAGCAAGTCGGTCTTGCCGCTCAAATCCAAATACGGCAGCGGCAGGTTTCCGGCGATGAGACGGTTACGCTCGATATCATTTGGTCCGCCGAGCAGGATCACGGCGTCGAAATAGTCCTTCACGCGCCATACCAACTCCTGATAACGCTGCGCCGGCCAAATCTTGGGCGGCCAGTTCGCGCCTGGACACAATGCCAGCCAGCGCCTGCCTGGCAGGGCTTTGAGTTGCTCATCGGCGAAGGCGCGGTGCTGAGCGCTTAAGTATATCCGCGCAATGGGGGTGTCCGGGCTGGTAAGCGGTGCGATCACGCTCATGTGCCGCTGCACGGCGTGCGCGCCTTTCGGCTTGGCCGCGGTCCATTTGGTTAAACGTTTTTTACCGCGCAGCAACCAGGCCAGGCCGTCGGTGCGCAGGTCAACAATCAGGTCGTAGCGCTTGCGGCGCAGTGCATGAAGCAACCTCACAATCCCGCGCCAGCCTTCCGGCTTCACCTTGAGAAAAATCTCACCGCGATATGGGTAATGCTCGAACA
This sequence comes from Gammaproteobacteria bacterium, assembly GCA_023381235.1. GTDB lineage: Bacteria > Pseudomonadota > Gammaproteobacteria > SURF-13 > SURF-13 > SURF-13. Next base: position 1,518 of record JAMCTV010000078.1, on the reverse strand, counting down.
AAAAACTGGAGCGCGGATCGGCGACGATATCTACCCGCGCATCAGGCCAGGTCTCGTGTATGCGCTCCAGCACCGGTGTGCTCAACACCGCATCGCCGATGTTGCTCAGGGTGATGAACAGGATGTCGCGCACCGTTCAGTCCGTTTTCCGGTATATGCCAGGGCTGCCCGGCGGGCGTGACTTGAAGCGCCGGTGCACCCACAGGTATTGCTCCGGCGCATGGCGTATCTGCTGTTCGATGATCTGGTTAATGCGCAGCGTGTCCTGGGTGATATCGCCGCTGGGAAAATTTTGCAGCGCGGGGTGGAGCGTAAGCCGATAACCCTGTCCATGCGGGAGACGCACCTGGAAAAACGGCACTACCGGCGCGCCGGATAGACGCGCCAGGCGCGAAGTGGATGTGATGGTGGCGGCGGGTATGCCAAAGAAGGGCACGAAGATACTGTGTTCGCGGCCGTAATTCTGATCCGGCGCGTACCACACCGGCAGCCCCATTTTTAAACTATTGAGCAGGGCGCGCACATCGCCGCGCGGGATGGCGTGCTCGCAGCGTCTTTCGCGCGCGAGCCGCATCACCGCGTCGAACAGCGGGTTTTTGTGTTCACGGTACATGGCATGAAACTGCACCTGCATGGCGAGCAGATGGGCGCCGATCTCCAGCGTGGTGAAATGACCGGAGAGCAGAATCACGCCCTTGCCTGCTTTCTGCGCCTGTTCCAGATGTTCCAGTCCCTCGATATGCGCCAGACGGCACAGGCGCTCGTCCGGCGTCCACCAGCTCATCGCGGTTTCCACCGCGCTTGTGCCGAGGGAGGCGAAGTGGCGGCGCAGCAAATCGGCGCGCGCCGGTTTACTGAGATCGGGAAAGCACACAGCCAGATTGACCGCTGCGATGCGCCGGCGCGCGGGCGAGGCGTGATACAGAATGCGGCCCAGTAAGCCGCCCAGCGTGAGTTGCGCCCGATAAGGTAACTGCGCGATGAGCCACATGACGCCAAGCAGCAGCCAGACGGGCCAGAAACGCGGGGCGAGGAAGCGCCTGCGCAGGAGCGGTAATCGAGTCGCACGGCGGGCTTCCACAACGATGATTTTAACGCGCGGGGCGGCCTCAGCACAAATTCATGTTGGCCGTAAATCAGCGTTGAGCCCTGTGGTATCATGACGCGCATGACGATGCACGTTCCGTCCTTTAATCAGGCGCGCGTACTGGTGGTGGGCGATGTCATGCTGGATCGCTACTGGCAGGGCGAGGCTACGCGCATTTCGCCCGAGGCGCCGGTACCCATCGTGCGTGTGCGCCACAGCGAGGCGCGCCCCGGCGGCGCGGCCAACGTGGCCCTGAACGCTGCGGCGCTCGGCGCCAAGGTCACGCTGCTCGGTGTGACCGGCGCGGACGAAGAGGCCGGGCTGTTGGCGCAGCAACTCCAGGCCGCTTCAGTGGAGTGCGCATTCGAGCGCGTGGCGGGCCTGAAAACCATCACCAAGCTGCGTGTACTGAGCCATCACCAGCAGCTCAT
>JAMCTV010000077.1 GCA_023381235.1 Gammaproteobacteria bacterium | reverse complement strand
AGAAAAGATCGGGCGTTTTCTTTTCTCTTTTCTCTTGCCTCTTTTCTCTGCCCTCATAAAAGATAGGCTCCAAGCTGCGCGTCCAAATTGCCCTGCGCCTGCATGATGAACTCGCACACATCGCGCGCCGCGCCGCGGCCGCCGTTGCTGGGCGTCTGCCAGTGGGCGTGGCTTTTGACCAGGGGGTGCGCGTCCTGCACCGCGATGGCGAGTCCCACGCGGCGCAGCACCGGCAGGTCCACCACGTCGTCGCCGACAAACGCGACCTGCTCCATGCGCAGCTTGAGCCCGGCGATGAGCGTCTCGAATACGGGCAGTTTGTGGCGCTGCCCCTGGAATACATGCTCTATCCCCAGGCTTGCCATGCGGTGCTCGACCACTTTGGAAGTGCGGCCGGTGATCACCGCGAGTTCCACGCCGGTGGCTTGCAGCATCTTCATGCCATGCCCGTCGCGCGAGTTGAACGCCTTGTACTCCTGGCCGTCGTCGGCGAGATACAGGCTGCCGTCGGTCAGCACGCCGTCCACGTCAAACACCACCAGTTTGATCTGGGCCGCTTTGTCGAGGATGTCCTTCATAACTACAGAGAAAAGATGCAAGAGAAAAGAGAAAAGAAAACGCCCGATCTTTTCTCTTGCATCTTTTCTCTTGCCTCTGTAGTCATACCACCCCCGCGCGCAGCATGTCGTGCATGTTGAAGGCGCCGACGACTTTGCCTTGCGCGTCCACCACCGGCAGCGCGCTGATCTTGTGCTTCTGCATCAGTTGCAGCGCCTCCGCGGCGAGCAGGCCGGCGTTCACGCGCTTGCAGTTGCGCGTCATCACGTCGGCGACGAGCGTGGCGTGCACGTCCATCCCGTGATCCAGGGTGCGGCGCAAGTCGCCGTCGGTGAACACGCCGGTGAGACGCCCGTCAGCATCCACTATCGTGGTCATCCCCAAGCCTTTCTTGGTCATCTCGACCAGCGCCTGACTCAGCTTCACTCCCTCGCGCACCATGGGGATGCGCTCGCCGGTGTGCATGATGTCGTCAATCAAGAGCAGCAGGCGCCGCCCCAAGCGCCCGGCCGGGTGGGAACGCGCGAAATCCTGTGCGGTGAAGCCGCGCGCCTGCAACAGCGAAACCGCCAGCGCATCGCCCATCACCAGCGCGGCGGTGGTGCTGGAGGTGGGCGCGAGATTGAGCGGGCAGGCCTCTTGCGCCACGCTCACGTCTATGTGCACGTCGGCCATGCGCGCCAGCGTGGAGCCGGCGTTGCCGCACAGGGCGATGAGCGGCACGCCGAGGCGCTTGATGAGCGGCACGATGGTGGTGATTGCGGGCGTGATGGAGATCGTAAAAAGCGCCAGCACCACGTCCTTGCCGGTAATCATGCCGAGATCGCCGTGACTCGCCTCAGCCGGGTGCATGAAGAAGGCCGGGCTGCCGGTGCTGGCCAGCGTGGCCGCGATCTTGCTGCCGATGTGCCCGGATTTGCCGATGCCGGTGACCACGATGCGCCCCTCGCAGGCGAGCAGGTAGCGGCAGGCTTGGATAAACGCATCGCCCACGCGCGCGGCGAGCGCGCTCACCGCCGCGGCTTCGGTTTCAATCACCGCCAGCGCGAGCTTTTGCAGCGCGGCATCATCGGCCGCAACAGGCGCGGGCACGGCGGCCGCTCCCGGCATCCTGCCTCCCGCGGCACTGCTCCGTTCCTGTACGGCGTGCAATGAGGGTTTCTTGTGGGCCATAATCTTAAAGTGTAGCGGAATAAGTGTGCGGACAAAACCCCGTCTTGCGTTATGATAAGAAAATGCGCTACTGGCTGATGAAATCCGAACCCGACGTCTTCGGCATCGAACATCTGAAAAAACGCCCGCGCCAGACCGAACCGTGGGACGGGGTAAGAAATTATCAGGCGCGTAATTTTATACGCGCGATGCGCGTGGGCGACCGTGCGTTTCTCTACCACTCCAATTGCGTACAGCCGGGCATTGCGGGCGTGATGGAGATCGTAAAAAGCGCCTACCCCGACGCCACCCAATTCGACCCGGCCAGCCCCTATTTTGACCCCAGGAGCGACCCGCAGAATCCGCGCTGGCAACGGGTGGACGTGCGCTTTGTGCGCGATTTAAAACGCCTCATCAGCCTGCGCGAACTCAAGAACTACCCCGAATTGCGCGATTTACCCTTGGTGCAACGCGGCACCCGCCTGTCCGTCATGCCGCTCACCGAACGGCAATGGAAATTCATTCTTTCCATAGAGTAAGTCTCCCTTGAAAAGGGGGAGGGTATGTCCCCCCCTTTTGAAAAAAGGGGGGGCGAGGGGGGATTTACTCAATGCCAGATGTCACGCCGGCTGCGTTTGCCGTGAAAGATGAGCACCAGCAGTCCGGCGCTCACTACCACCAACCCGCTCACCAAAATAACTCTCGCGGCCAGCACCATATCATCCCACAGCATCTGCATATGCTCGAAGAAATGCAGCAGCGAGGATTGCACCAGCATTAAAGAATCGGAAATATACAGCGCGAGCAAAACCAGTGCCGCGCCGCCGAGCAGCAGCACCCAACCCCAGTTCCGTGTGGCAGCCATGGACGCCCTTTTTTGTGGAGTATTCAGCAAGCTGTATAGCCGAAAGCAGGCGGTTTGGCAACAGGATGTTACAACGCCTCAGAGGCATAGTCGGCCAGGCGCGAGCGCTCGCCGCGGGTGAGCGTCACGTGGCCGCTGTGACGCCAGTTCTTGAAGCGGTCAACCACGTAGGTGATGCCGGAGGTAGTCTCGGTGAGATAAGGCGTGTCTATCTGCGCCACGTTGCCGAGGCACACCACCTTGGCGCCCGGACCGGCGCGCGTGATGAGCGTCTTCATCTGCTTGGAGGTGAGATTCTGCGCCTCGTCCAGGATGATATATTTGTTCAAGAAAGTACGCCCGCGCATGAAGTTGAGTGAGCGTATCTTGATCCTGTTGCGCAATAAATCATTGGTCGCGGCGCGCCCCCAGTCGCCGCCCACGTCGGACTTGGTCAGCACTTCGAGATTGTCCATCAGTGCGCCCATCCACGGCGTCATCTTTTCCTCTTCCGTACCGGGCAGGAAGCCTATGTCCTCGCCCACCGGCACCGTGACGCGGGTCATGATGATCTCGCCGTAGCGCTTTTCCTCCAGCACCTGCGCCAGCCCCGCGGCGAGCGTGAGCAAGGTCTTGCCGCTGCCCGCCACGCCCAGCAGGCTCACAAAATCCACCTCCGGGTCCATGAGCAGGTTGAGCGCGAAGTTCTGCTCGCGGTTCAAGGCATTGATGCCCCACACCGTGTGGCGCGAGCTTTGATAATCGCGGATCAGCTCGATGGTCGCGCTTTGCCCGTCGAGCCGGCGCACGATGGCCTCGAAACCGCCGTCGCCCGCGCTGTAGAGAAATTCATTGGGATGCCACTCCTGCACCTGCGGCCCGGTGATTTTATAAAAGGTGCGCCCGCTCTCCTTCCACGAGGCCATGTCCTTGCTGTGGCGCTCCCAGAAATCGCCGGGCAACTCCACATATCCCCTGTAGAGCAGATTGACGTCATCCAGCACCTGGTCGTTGTAATAGTCCTCGACGTAGATGCCGAGCACCGCGGCCTTGATGCGCAGGTTGATATCCTTGGACACCAGTATCACCGTGGCGTCGGGATACTCCTTCTGCAGCGCGAACGCGGTGGCGATGATATTGTTGTCCGGCTTGTAGCCGGAGAGACTGTCGTGCGGGCCGGAAAGCAGCGCACGGGTCTGGAAAAACAGCCTGCCGCGCACCGCCTCCACGCCCTTGCCGGTGTGATTGAATGCGGGCAGCGGCAGGCCCTGGTCTATCTCCTCCTTGCTCGCGTCGGCCATCAGATCATCGAGAAAGCGGCTCACCTGACGCACATTGCGCGCCACCTCCGACGTGCCCTTCTTGCTCGCGTCCAGCTCCTCCAGCACTACCATGGGCAGATAAATGTCGTGCTCGTGGAAGCGGAAGATCGCCGTGGGGTCGTGCATCAACACGTTGGTGTCGAGCACGAAGATGCGCTTGCCTGCGACTTCTTTTCTGGGCATAAACTTTTAGGTATACCTAACTAAAACCGCCTCTCCCCCCTTGGGGAGAGGGCCGGGGAGAGGGGGCAATCCCCAGAGGCGCTAATCGCCAAGCGCCTTCACCGCCTCCAGCACTTCGTCCACATGCCCCTCCACCTTGACCTTGCGCCACTCCTTGCGCAATATGCCGCTCTTGTCTAACAAAAATGTGCTGCGCTCGACGCCCATCACCTGCTTGCCGTACATGTTCTTCAACTTCATGACATCGTACAGCCTGCACACCTTCTCATCCTCGTCCGCCAGCAGATCAAAGGTGAAACCTTCCTGGCTCTTGAACGACTCGTGCGACTTCACGCTGTCGCGCGACACCCCCAGCACCACCGTGTCGAGCTTCTTGAACTTCGCCTGCTCATCACGGAAATTCTGCCCCTCCAGGGTGCAGCCCGGCGTGTTGTCCCTGGGATAAAAATACAACACCACGTTGCTGCCCTTGAACGCGCTGAGCCTCACGGTTTTCCCGCCGGTGGCGGGCAGTTTAAAATCGGGGGCGGGTTTGCCAATCACTGCTTTGCTCATGCATTACCTCGCTCAATCTGTTATCGACTGCTCAAATCCCCATTCCCCCCTTTGCAAAATCCCCCCTCCGCCCCCCTTTGCAAAGGGGGGATAGGGAGAGATTTAATTACCGCTTCAACGGCTCCAGCACCCCATCCAGCTGTTCATCTGTTCCTTGG
>JAMCTV010000076.1 GCA_023381235.1 Gammaproteobacteria bacterium | reverse complement strand
GCAGGCTGCATATTTAAGCCATGCCGCATAGCTGGAAAATCTTGCCAGGTACTGCGCTGCTGGCCGCACTTCTGTCCGGCCCTTGCCTGGCGCAGGAAGAGACGCTGGAGGTCATCCCGCTCAAGCATCTCACCGCCGAGCAGGCCGTTACATTGGTCAAGCCGTTCGTGGCCGAACCGGGCGCCGTGCAGGGCTACAACAACCAGTTAATCGTGCGCACCACTCCGGAAAATCTCGCGCACATAAAAGAAATCCTGGACAAGTTCGACGTTGCGCCGCGCAGCCTGCTGATCACGGTGAAGCAAGACGTGGCGGCTGACAGCACGCGCGACGAGGCGGAGATCAGGGGCGAAATTCGCGCCGGTGAGATACGCGCGCGCGCAGGTAAAACGCCGTCGCCTGACGGCGCCGAGGTGCGCATTACGCGCAGCGACACTCTGCGCGACGATAAGAGCGCCCAGCAGGTAAAAGTGCTGGAGGGCAATCCGGCGCTGATTCAGACCTCGACCAGAACTGGGAAGTGCTCGCCGAGGCGGTGCAGACCGTGATGCGCCGTTACGGCATTCCCGAACCGTATGAGAAACTCAAGGCGCTGACGCGCGGCAAGGCCATTGATAAACAGATTCTGCACGGCTTTATCAAGACGCTGGCCATCCCCGATGAGGCAAAACAGCGTCTGCTGGAGCTGACGCCCGGCACGTATCTTGGATGCGCAAAGGAACTGGCCGAAAAACTGTAAAGTAACCTCTATCATGCAAAGCCTGGAGGATTTGAAGCTCGGAGTGGACGCGGAGCGCGTGCTGGTCAGCACCGGCGCCGAGAACCGCGCCGCCGCCATCGCCCTGGTGAGCCAGGGCAAGCGCTCTCTGTACATCTACAGCCGCGACCTGGATCACGCAATTTACGATAACCCGCCGTTTGTTGAGGCGGTGCGCAAGCTCGCCCTGTACAGCCGCTATTCGCAAATCAGAATCCTGGTGCGGAATTCCGAAAAAATCGTGAGCCGCGGCCACGGCCTGGTTGCGCTGGCGCAACAGCTCAGCAGTTTTATTCAAATCCGCAAACCCGCGCCCGATTATGACGGCTATAACGAAGCCTTTCTGGTGGTGGACAAAATGGGCGTGTTGCACAGAAGATTGAGTGACCGCTATGAAGGCGAGGTCAGCTTTCACGCCCCGGAGCAGGGCGCCGTGCTGGTCAAATTCTTTGACGAGATGTGGGAGTTGAGCGAGCCCGACCCGCAACTGCGCAGGCTGCATATTTAAGCCATGCCGCATAGCTGGAAAATCTTGCCAGGTACTGCGCTGCTGGCCGCACTTCTGTCCGGCCCTTGCCTGGCGCAGGAAGAGACGCTGGAGGTCATCCCGCTCAAGCACCTCACCGCCGAGCAGGCCGTTACATTGGTCAAGCCGTTCGTGGCCGAAGCGGGCGCCGTGCAGGGCTACAACAACCAGTTAATCGTGCGCACCACTCCGGAAAATCTTGCGCACATCAAGGAAATTCTGGACAAATTCGACGTTGCGCCGCGCAACCTGTTGATTACGGTGAAGCAAGACGTGGCGGCTGACAGCGCACGCGGCGAGGCGGAGATCAGGGGCGAAATTCGCTCCGGCAACATACGGGCGCGCGCAGGTAAAACGCCGTCGCCTGACGGCGCCGAGGTGCGCATTACGCGCAGCGACACTCTGCGCGACGTTAAGAGCGCCCAGCAGGTAAAAGTGCTGGAGGGCAATCCGGCGCTGATTCAGATCGGCCAGTCTGTCCCGGTGGGGGGACGCATTGTGGACCCAGGCGGGCCTGACCCCAGGGCGTACAATACCGTCACTTACAAAGGACGTCACCACCGGTTTCAGCGTGCTGCCGCGCGTAAGCGGCGACAACGTCACCCTGGAGATCAGCCCGCAGCGTGCGGTACTGGATCAGCGCGACGGCGGCGCAATAAATATCCAGCGCATACACACCACGGTTTCAGGCAAGCTCGGCGAGTGGATAGACATCGGCGGCGCGGTACGCGAGCAAAGATCGGTGGACAGCGATATTCTATCCTCGACCCGCGACCTGCGCGACGAGCAGCGCCGGGTTTTGATTAAGGTGGAAGAAATACCATTTAACGGCCCAGCACCGCCGTAACGCCGCGCAGGATAAACTCCATCGCCACGGCAAGCAGCAGCATGCCCATGATGCGCGTGGTGATGCGCGCGCCGGTTGCCCCGATCTTGTCGAACAGCGGCCCAGCCATGCGGAACATCACGTACAGCGTGAGCGCCGTCAGCAGTATCACGCCGCTTAATTGCGCATGCCCGGCCGGGCTGGCGCCTTGCTGCTGGGCATAAAGGACCACTGCGGTGATGGTGCCGGGGCCGGCCAGCATGGGGATGCCGAGCGGAACGATGGAGATGTCTTCGCGCTGCGCGGTATCATCCTCACGCAGGCTTTGCAAACGTGACGGCGTGGCGTGCAGCATGGACCAGGCCATCGAGGCGAGTATCAGTCCGCCCGCCACCTGGAAGCTCGGCAGGCTGATGCCGATCAGCGTAAACAGATACATGCCGCCATATTGAAAGAATAACAACGTTACCAGCACGGTGACGATCATGCGCAATAAAATCCTGCGTCGCCGCGCGGCCTCCATGTCGTGCGTAAGGGAAAGATAGATCGGCATCACGTCGAGCGGGGCGAGCACCACCATCAACGAGACGTATTGCTTGATAAGCAGTATGGTGTCGAAGTGCATCAGGCCGTTTCCCGCATGTTGCGGGCATTATAGAGCGCAAATGCGCTTTCGAGATAGTCCGGTATGCGCCGCTCCAGCCAGTAACGGGCCCCCCAAGGTGCGCCGCCGCATACAAAGCCCACGTGACCGCCGTGCTCAGAGAGTTCCAGTGTCACGTGATGCGAAAGCTCAGTCTGGACGGGGATAGCGGCGGGCGTCATGAACGGGTCATCGGCGGCGTGCAGAATCAGCGTCGGCGTGCATATCCGGCCCAGGAACTGACGGCAGCTCGATTTCGTATAGTACTCGTCCACGCCGGCAAAACCGTGCAACGGCGCGGTGATTTTATCGTCGTACTCGCGTATCGTACTGATCTCGGCGAGGTCATCCAGGTTAATGGGCGCAGGCATGCGCTTGAATTTCTCCCGCACGGCCAGACGCAGAGAGCGCAACAAACTATATTGATAAATTCTGGAGAATCCATGCTGCAGACGCCACGTGGCGTCATGTAAATCAAACGGCACGGATACCGTCACCGCGCATGTCAATGGCGCGCCGTCGCCGTGCTGACTTAAATATTTCAGCAACACATTGCCGCCCAGGGAATAACCGACTGCGGCGAGCGGTGTGCGCGGCTCGCGTGCGCGCAGGGTATGAATCAGGGTATGGAGATCGCCGGTGTCTCCGGCATGATAAAAGCGCGGCAACCGGTTCGGCTCGCCGCTGCAACCGCGAAAGTGCATGAGTACGGCACGGTAGCCTTGTTGATGCAGAGACCCTAGCAGGCCGCGCGCATAACTGGAGCCGCTTGAGCCCTGCAAGCCGTGCAGGGTGATAACCACCGGGCCGCTCGTGCCGGTAGTCCAGTCCAGATCAACAAAATCCCCGTCCGGCAACTCCAGCCGCTCGCGCCGCAGGGCGGGCCGAGGCACCCGGCGCATAAAGCCCGCCCACAGCGTTTGCAGGTGCGCATTGCGCAGCCACCAGGGCGGAGTGAATGCGCCGTTGAAGTGATGGACGGTATGTTGCATCTATGCGGTTACTTCAACAGTCGGGTAGGGCAGGTTGACGAAGCGTAACCCCCGAATGTATATCCACCATCGCATCCGGCTACCGCGCTCGTGCGGAATCACCAGCACGGCAGCACAATCAAGCTGTGGCAGGGGTGATCTCCCGCTTGATGCGTTTGGCGTTTTCGATTTCGGCTATCCGCAAGTCGTATGCCGCCTGCAAATTCAGCCACGAGCGCGCATCGCCGCCAAAGTAGCGCGCCAGCCGCATGGCGGTGTCCGCCGTGACGCCGCGCCGCTCGCGCACAATATCGTTGATGCGCGGCGCGGGTACATTCAGGGCTTTTGCCAGCGCATTGGCGCTCATACCCAGCGGGATCAGATAATCCTCCCGCAGGATTTCACCGGGATGCACCGGCCGCATGCCATTCTTGAACATAGTAGTCTCCCAACCCATCCTACGAGCTACAGATCACACCTTTTTCAAGAAACAAGTCTTGAGAACGATTGTGCTTTTGCCTTCCCGGCACTCAACTTCTTCATCTTTAGAAGTAAGATGGATGCTCTTGAATGTCTTTCCTCGTTTTAAAGTAATAGAGGATCCCTTGACCTTTAAATCCTTAATAACCTGCACGGAATCCCCCTCGTTGAGTTCATTTCCGTTGCTGTCTTCTACAGTCATGGCCACCTCTCTTGAATATTTAAACGCTTTAGATTTGGTAATTAGGGCGTTTCGTAACCATCGTATACTGGGAGATACGCATGGTTACTGGGGAAAACAGCC
>JAMCTV010000075.1 GCA_023381235.1 Gammaproteobacteria bacterium | reverse complement strand
TACGGCAAGGCCGGGTTACTGGAAAAGATGCAGCCCTATCAGGGCGGCGGCGACATGATTTCCAGCGTGACGTTTGAGAAGACCACGTATAACGCGCTGCCGTATAAATTCGAGGCCGGCACGCCGCCGATTGCCGCCGCCATTGCCCTGGGCGCGGCGCTGGATTATTTAACCGGCATCGGCATGGAGCGCATCGCGCAGCATGAACGAACGCTGCTGAACTATGCCACTGAACAATTGCGCAAACTAAAGGGCGTGAAACTCATCGGCACTGCGCAGGACAAGGCCGCCGTGCTGTCGTTCACGCTGGACGGTATTCATCCCCACGACGCGGGCACGCTGCTGGATTTGGAAGGCATCGCCATCCGCGCCGGCCATCACTGCGCGCAGCCGGTGATGCAGCGCTTCGGCGTGCCCGCCACCGCGCGCGCCTCGTTTGCGTTTTACAACACCTTGGCCGAAGTGGATGCGCTGGTTGCCGGTGTGCGCAAAGTGCAACAGGTGTTCGCATGACGGACGCCAGACAGTTGTACCAGGAAGTCATCATGGATCACAACAAAAAGCCGCGCAATTACGGCGTGCTGGCGGACGCCAACCGGAGCGCGGAGGGGCACAACCCGCTGTGCGGCGATCACATCAGACTGTCGCTGCGGGTGGAAGGCGATGCGATCCGTGACATCGCGTTCCAGGGCGAGACCTGCGCCATCTGCAAGGCTTCGGCCTCGATGATGACCGCCGCGGTGAAGAGCAAGAGCGTGGCGGACGCGGAAACATTGATTCAGGAGTTCCGTGATATGGCGACCGGCAAGCTGGATACCCATACAGGCGCGCATCACCTCGGCCGCCTCAACGTGTTCGCCGGCGTGCGCGAACTGCCGTCACGGGTCAAATGCGCGGTGCTGCCGTGGCACACGCTGCACGCCGCGTTTTGCAATGAGCACAGCGCGACTACGGAGACTGGAGAATTTTAGTTGTCACCCTTTTCCGGTTTTTCTCCCCTCTCCCTTGCAGGGAGAGGGTGGCGAAGCCGGGAGAGGGTGATTGAGCAACCAAGCCATGCCAAAAATCGCCGACATCGAAAAGACGCCCAACCCCAACGCGATGAAGTTCGTGCTGCGTGAGCCGCTCACGCAGGGTGTGGTGCGTTCGTATGAAAATGCGGAACAGGCGGCTGGCGACCCGCTCGCCAGCGCGCTGTTCAAGATTCCGCACGTGACCAATGTATTCTATGTGGATCGCTGGCTCACGGTCACCCAGGACGGCATCGCCGACTGGGACGAGTTGCTGAAACAGATCGCCGCGCCGGTACGCGAGGCCGATGCGGCCGGCTCGCGCCTGGCGTCTTCCGGCCAGTCTGACATCAGCGCGCAGCCCACAGGGCTCAGCGTGGAAGACACGCTGCGCCTGGCCCAGATCAATCTGCTGCTGGATGAGAAGGTGCGCCCCGCGCTGCTCGCCGACGGCGGCGGCATCGAGGTGCTGAGTCTTGAGGCCAATCGCCTGACGGTACGCTACCACGGCGCCTGCGGGACCTGCCCCAGCTCGACCATGGTGACGCTGAACGCGATCGAAAACCTGCTGCACACCGTCGAGCCCGAACTGGAAGTTGTCGCGGCATAGAAGGCGGTCTTGGCATAGAAGGCGGTCTTATGGAACAATGGACTGTAGCCGCCAAGGCCGGAGAGCTCGCGCCGGGCGAGCATAAAATCGTGGACGTGGACGGAACACGCATGGTGCTGTTCAATCTCGACGGCGCCTACTATGCGATCGAGGACGTGTGCACCCACGACGGCGGGGCGCTAGACGGCGGCTGCGTGGAAGGCGATCAGATCGTCTGTCCGCGCCACGGTGCGCGTTTCTGCATCAAAACCGGCGCCGCCCTGACGCCGCCCGCCTATGAACCCGTGTCCACCTTTCCGGTGCGCGTCCTGAACGGCGAGATTCAGGTGCGCGACGACCGCTGGGACTGAACCCCCGTTTGTTCGCCACGCCGAATCACGTTAAAATAAGCCGTTTAACCAGCAAGGAATTCGAACATGGCAGTGGAACGCACACTCTCCATCATCAAGCCGGACGCGGTGGGGAAGAATCTGATCGGCGCGATTTATCAGCGCTTCGAGAATAACGGCCTCAAAATCATCGCGGCCAGGATGATGCATCTGACGCGCGCGCAGGCGGAGGGATTTTACGCCGTGCACAGGGAGCGCCCGTTTTTCAACGACCTGGTGAACTTCATGATTACCGGCCCGGTCATGGTGCAAGTGCTGGAAGGCGACAACGCGGTGGTAAAGCACCGCGACCTGATGGGCGCCACCGACCCCAAAAAGGCCGCGCCCGGCACGATCCGCGCCGACTTCGCCAGCACCGTGGATGAGAATGCGGTGCACGGCTCGGATTCGGCGGAAAACGCCAGGAACGAGATCGAATTTTTCTTCAAGCCCAACGAGATTTGTCCGCGCACGCGGTAAGGCCATTGCAAACGCCCGCCAAAGTCAATCTGCTTGATTTCGACCGCGCTGCGCTGCGCGAATATTTTGCCGCGCTCGGTGAGAAACCGTTTCGCGCCGAGCAGGTGTTGCAGTGGACGCATCAGTACGGCGCGGACAGCTTTGACGCCATGACCAACCTGAGCAAGGCGTTGCGCGAGAAACTCCAGCACTGCGCCGAAATCAAGGCGCCGGAGATCATGCTGGATCAAACCGCCGCCGACGGCACGCGCAAATGGCTGCTGCGCCTGGATTCCGGAAACAGCATCGAGACGGTGTTTATTCCTGAAGAGGGGCGCGGCACACTGTGCGTCTCATCTCAAGCCGGCTGCGCGCTGGACTGCTCGTTTTGCGCCACCGGCAAACAGGGGTTTAACCGCAACCTGACAGTGGCCGAAATCATCGGCCAGTTATGGGTGGCGAACCGCGCCCTGAAACGCGACCCCAGGGGCGAACGGGTGATAACCAACGTGGTACTCATGGGCATGGGTGAGCCGCTGCTCAATTTCGACAATGTGGTGAGAGCGATGAATATCATGCTGGATGACTTCGCTTACGGTCTGTCCAGGCGCCGCATCACTCTGAGTACCGCGGGCATGGCGCCGGTGATAGATCAGTTGCGCGAGGCCTGTCCGGTGAGTCTGGCGGTGTCGCTGCACGCGCCCAACGATGCGCTGCGCAATGAGCTGGTGCCGCTCAACAAAAAATATCCCATCACCGAGTTGCTGGCGGCGTGCAAGCGCTATGTGGCGGATGAGTCCAGCCGCCGCGTGACCTTTGAATATGTTATGCTCGACGGCGTGAATGACAGTCCGGAGCATGCCCGTGAGCTGGTGCGCTTGCTGAAAGAGGTGCCAAGCAAGGTGAATCTGATTCCCTTCAATCCGTTTCCAAATACTCAATACCAGCGTTCCAGCGCGCAGGCCATCGGGCGTTTCCGCGCCATACTCATGGAGGCCAATCTGGTCACCATCACCCGTAAAACGCGCGGCGATGACATTGACGCCGCCTGTGGCCAACTCGCGGGTGAGATACAGGATCGCGGCAGCCGCAGCCGGCGTTATGCGCCGTTGCGCAAGGCCGCCGCGCAATGACGAATGGAGCGGCGCGGTACTTGTTCCGCGGCGCAGGTTTCGCCGTACTGATGCTGCTTTCCGCGTGCGGCACGACCTCAAATCCGGATTCAAATATCCCCACACCGTCTCAGGGCAGCGGCGCCAAGCCGGAATCTCTAGCCGATACCTACGTCAAGCTGGGCATCGGCTATTTGCAGCAGGGCAAGCGTGATCTGGCGTTGAGCAACTTGCAGCGCGCGCTGGAACTGGACGGCCAATCCTCCGCTGCACACAACGCGATTGCCATCCTCTACGAGCAACTGGGCGAGATCAGGCTTGCGCGGCAACATTATGAACGCGCGGTGCGGCTCAATCCCCAGGACTCGCCCGCGCAGAATAACTACGGTGCGTTCTTGTGCCGCCAGAATGAACTGCAAAAGGCCGAGCAGCATTTCCTTGAAGCGCTCAAGAACCCGCTTTACGAAACTCCGGAGTTCGCCTACGAAAACGCCGGGGTGTGCGCGCTGAAGGCTCCTGATCGTGCCAAGGCCGAACGCTATTTCCGTGAAGCGCTGCGCATCAGCCCCAACTTGCCGGAATCGCTGTATCAGATGGCCTTGCTGAGTTATGAAGCGCAGAATTACCCGTCCGCGCGCGCCTATTTAC
>JAMCTV010000074.1 GCA_023381235.1 Gammaproteobacteria bacterium | reverse complement strand
GCCCCAAGACCACCGTTTACGATCCGACCTGCGGCTCCGGGTCACTCCTGCTCAAGGTGGCCGACGAGGCGCGGACGCCGGTGACGCTAAACGGACAGGAAAAAGACGCCGCCACCAGCGGCCTCGCGCGCATGAACATGATCCTGCACAACAACCCCACCGCGCTCATCGTTCAGGGCAACACGCTGGCCGATCCCAAGTTTAAGGACGGCGACACGCTCAAGACTTTCGACTACGTTGTCGCCAATCCGCCGTTTTCCGACAAGCGTTGGAGCACCGGCATCGACGCGCTGCACGACCCCTACGAGCGCTTCAAACATTTCGGCGTGTCGCCCGCCAAACAGGGGGACTACGCCTATCTGCTGCATATCGTCCGTTCGCTCAAGAGCACTGGCAAGGGCGCGTGCATTTTGCCGCACGGCGTGTTGTTCCGCGGCGGCGCCGAGGCAGACATCCGCCGCAATCTCGTGCGCAAGGGCTACATCAAAGGCATCATCGGCCTGCCTGCCAATCTCTTTTACGGCACCGGCATCCCCGCCTGCATCGTCGTCGTCGACAAGAAGGACGCCGCCGCGCGTAAGGGCATTTTCATGATCGACGCCAGCGGCGGCTACATGAAAGACGGCCCCAAGAACCGCCTGCGCAGCATGGACATCCACAAGATCGTGGACGCGTTCTCTCGTCAGGATGACAGTGAGCCAAAGTATGCACGCATGGTTTCGTTTGCCGAGATCGAAAAGAACGAGTTCAACCTCAACCTGCCGCGCTACATCGATAGCCAATTACCGGAAGACCGGCAAGACATCGAAGGTCATCTCAAGGGCGGCATCCCCGTGGCGGATGTCGAGGCGCTTAAACCCTACTGGGGCGTCTGCCCGAATCTGAAAGCCGCGCTCTTTAAACCAAACCGCCCCGGCTACCTCGATCTCGCCGTGGAGAAGAGCACCATCAAGCCCGCCATCTACGAGCACCCCGAGTTCGCCACCTTCATTGCCTTCATGTACACACACTTCACCATCTGGCGGAAGACGAACGCCGCGATACTCAAGACGCTACAAGCCGGTTGTCACCCGAAGGAAATCATCGCCCGGCTCTCTGAGGACCTGCTTACCCACTACACGTACAAGCCGCTCATCGACAAATACGATGTCTATCAGCACCTCATGGACTACTGGGCCGAGACCATGCAGGACGACTGCTATCTCATCGCAGTGGATGGCTGGAAGGCCGAGACCTATCGCGTCATCGAGACCGACAAGAAGGGCAAAGAGAAAGACAAAGGCTGGGCCTGCGACCTGATTCCGAAATCCCTCATCGTCGCCCGCTATTACGCCAAGGAACAGGCCGCCATCGACCAGCTCGCCGCCGAGCTGGAAAGCGCTGCTGCCCGCATCGCCGAGCTGGAAGAAGAACACGGCGGCGAAGACGGCGCATTCAGTGAACTCGACAAGGTGAACAAGGCCAACGTCGCCGCTCGGCTAAAAGAAATCAAGGGCGATAAAGACGCGAAAGACGAAGCTGCCGTGCTGAACGACTGGCTGAAACGCAACACCGAAGAGGCCGACCTCAAGAAGCGACTCAAGGACGCTGAGACCGACCTCGACGCCAAGGCCTACGCCCACTATCCCAAACTGACCGAGGCCGAGATCAAGGCGCTGGTGGTGGACGACAAATGGCTCGCCGCGCTGGACAAAGACATCCACGGCGAAATGGACCGCATCAGCCAGGCGCTGACCCAGCGCGTGAAGGATTTGGCCGAACGCTATGAGACTCCGTTGCCCAAAATGGTAGGCCGCGTGACCGAGCTGGAAGCGAAGGTGAACCGCCACTTGGAGAAGATGGGGTTCGCATGGAAGTGAGAGAGGCCAGTGCTGGTTATTCGGTTGCGGCCGATCAGCGCGGGCTGACCGGATACAAACAGACCGAGGTGGGACTGATTCCGGAGGATTGGATGGTCTCAAAACTTGCCGCAGTCTGCTCCATGAAAAGTGGCGAGGGGATAACGAGCGCCAACATTGACGAGTACTCCGAGTACCCTTGTTACGGAGGCAACGGCCTTCGGGGGTTCACAATGCGCTTTACGCACGACGGACGCTATGCGCTGATTGGGCGTCAGGGGGCGCTGTGCGGAAATGTTTTAGGCGTGGAAGGAAAGTTGTTTGCATCGGAGCACGCCATTGTTGTGACGGCTTCCCCACGAACCGATATCCGCTGGCTGACTTTCGTGTTGGGGAAAATGCGGCTCAACCAGTATTCAGAATCATCTGCCCAACCTGGGCTGTCCGTCTCGAAAATTCTGAGTCTCAATGTAGCGTACCCGCCCACCAAGGCCGAACAAGAAGCCATCGCCGAGGCGTTGAGCGATGCGGATGCCCTCATCGAATCCCTCTCGCTACTCCTCGCCAAGAAACGCCACCTCAAACAAGGCGCCATGCAGGAACTGCTCACCGGCAAAAAGCGCCTGCCGGGGTTCAGCGGGGAATGGGAGGTGAAGCGGTTGGGGACCACGGCAACCCTCAATGCGCGCATTGGATGGCAGGGTCTTACGACTGCCGAATACCTGGACTCCGGCGATTACTATCTTGTCACAGGCACTGAATTCAAGGAAGGCTATATCGACTGGAACAATTGCCACTACGTCGATGAATCGCGCTACAAGCAAGACAAAAACATTCAATTGAAAGAGCATGATGTTCTCGTGACAAAGGATGGGACCATCGGCAAGGTTGCTTTGATTACTAATCTGCCTAGACCTGCGACCCTTAACAGCGGGGTCTTCGTGATAAGGTCGATCGAGGATGCCTTTCATCCCGAGTTCTTCTATTACCTTTTATGCTCCAACGTCTTTAACGAATTCCTCGTGCAGCTCAGTGCCGGGTCGACGATCAATCACCTCTATCAGAAGGACTTCGTAAATTTCATTTACAGAACGCCACCGACCATAGACGAACAAACCGCCATCGCCGCCATCCTCTCCGACATGGACACCGAGATCGCCGCGCTGGAAGCAAAGCTCGCCAAGGCCCGCAGTATCAAGCAGGGCATGATGCAGGAACTGCTCACCGGGAGGATTCGGCTGGTGTGAGCACAGCCCGTCGAGCAGGGTTAAATTAGCGCTTGGCATTATTTTAGTTTTCAAATAGAAT
>JAMCTV010000073.1 GCA_023381235.1 Gammaproteobacteria bacterium | reverse complement strand
TGGATCGTGACCTGATTCCGCTGCTTGAGCAGCAGTATGCCGGATTGGGTGAGCTGCGTATCCATCAGGCCGATGCGCTACGCTTTGATTTCACCACGCTGGTCAAAAACGGCGAGCGCCTGCGCATCATCGGCAACCTGCCGTATAACATCTCCACACCGTTATTATTCCACCTGCTCGATCAGATGCAGGTAATACAAGACATGCACTTCATGTTGCAGAAGGAAGTGGTGCAGCGCATGGTGGCGGCGCCCGGCGGCAAGGACTACGGGCGTTTGAGCGTGATGCTGCAATACCGCTGTGAGATGGAAAAACTTTTCACCGTGGGCGCGGGCGCGTTCAGCCCGCCGCCCAAAGTGGAATCGGCCGTGGTGCGCATGATTCCGCGCGCGCAGCCCGCCGTGCGCCTGGACGATGAAGCCACCTTCGCGCGCGTAGTCAGCGCCGCCTTCGCCCAGCGCCGCAAGACCCTGCGCAACAGCCTCAAAACCCTGCTCACCGAACAGCAAATCCGCGCTCTGGGCATCGCCCCCGATGCCCGCGCAGAACAACTGTCACTGGAACAATTTGCCTTGCTGAGTAACGCGCTGCACGCGCGCTAATGCAAGGTATATGGCACGGATAATGTGAAAGGCGGGATGGGGGCGTCGAATTTGGCGCCGTCGTCGGCGACCATTTGGTAGCTGCCTTGCATGAAGCCGACCGGGGTTTCGATCATGGTGCCGCTGGTGTACTGGAAGCCCTCGCCGGGGCGCAGGTAGGGCTGCTCGCCCACCACGCCGTCGCCGCGCACTTCCTGCACCTTGCCGTTGGCGTCGGTAATGACCCAATGACGCGTGAGCAGTTTGGCAGGCATTGTGCCGAGGTTGCGGATGGTCACTGTGTAAGCGAACACAAAGCGGTTCTGTTCCGGTTCGGACTGATCTTCCAGGTAGCCGGCCCGGACTTCCACTTTAACGTTATGCGTTGACACTGTGCTCATGGCGCTATTTCAACGCAAGATACATCACAACGCAAGCAAAGCCGGTTTTCCCCGGAATTTTCATTACAATCTGGCCGCCACTAATGCCGCGCCCATCAGTCCAATCTTCGGATTGAGCACCACGTGCACCGGCATGGTCTGCACGATGTGTGACATGCGTCCTTTGCCGGTGAATGTCTCCATGAACAAGCCGGACTGAAGACGGCTGACGATGCGCGGGGCGATGCCGCCCGCGATGTACACGCCACCGCGCGGCAGTGTGACGAGCGCAAGATCACCCGCATAGGCGCCGTAGATGCGGATGAACATGTCGAGCGCCTCGCCCGCCAGCGTCTCCTCTCCGCGCAAGGCGCGTTCCGCAATCTCGGCCGCGCGCGCATCACCCTTGCCGTCTGCGCCTTGTGTACCTCCGGCGAGCGTGCCGAGGAAGTCATAAATCCGCACCAGTCCGGCGCCGGACAGAATGCGCTCGTACGACACGCGTTCATACTGGCCGTTTAGATGGCGCAGCAGCGCGGATTGGGCCGTGCCCAAAGGCGCAAACGCCACGTGTCCGGCCTCGGTGGCCAGGGCCTGCGGGCGCATGCGCCGGTCACCCGTTATCAGCAACGCGGCGCCGAAGCCGGTGCCCGCACCGGCAATGAGGCGCGGTGCGTGCGGCAACGATTCCCCGTGTTGCAAGGTAACGAGATCATCCGGCGTCAGCGCCTCGATACCATACGCCGCCGCCTGAAAGTCGTTGATGAGTTGAACCTTGGCCGCGCCGATGACATCGCTCAAGGAACGGGTTTGCAGATACCACGGCAGGTTGGTAATCTGCGCGCTTTGTCCCCGTTCATGCTCTGAAATGGGTCCCGCCACGGCGAGACAGGCGCTATCCAGGTCAGGCCGCCCGGCTTTATCCAGAAATTCGTTTATTAGCAGGGCAAAGTCCGTATAAGCCCGGCTGTCGTACTCTTTTTGTAAAACGATCCGTGCCTGTTCCGGCACGGGATCATGCGTGCTGATCTGCAATAAGGTCTTGGTGCCGCCGACGTCCGCTGCGAAGACTTTCATGGCGCGCGCACCAACTGCGCCGCGGCGGCGGCATCCAGATACCATTCCATTTCATGCGCGGGCTTAATCATTTGCACCGGCAAGGCCGCAGCGCCGGGGACCGGCGCGAACACCTGCGCCAGGGTACTGGCTTTTCCCTCTCCGGCCACGAGCAGTTGGATCTGCCGCGCCTGATTGATAACCGGGAAGGTCACACTGATGCGCCAGGACTTCTGGCTTTGCGCATACACCGCCAGCGCCAGCCTGTGATCGCGTAGCGCCTCGCCGCTGGCCGGAAACAGCGAGGCGACGTGGCCATCCGGCCCCATGCCGAGCAGCATGAGGTCAAGCTCCACACGTCCGTCTGTCGCACGCGGCGCATGGGTGCGCAATACCCGCGCATAGGCCGCGGCGCGCTCACGCACGTAGTCAAGATCAGCCTCTATGGCATGTATCTGCGGCGGCGGAACAGGTACATGATCCAATAACGCTTCGCGCGCCATGCGGTAATTGCTGCCGGGATGATCGGGCGGCACGCAGCGTTCATCACTGAAATAAATATGCACCTTCGCCCAGTCTACACGTGACGAGAATGGCTTGCTCGCCAGATACTGATACAGGCGGCGCGGCGTGGACCCGCCCGATAGCGCAGCATGAAACGCGCCGCGCGCGGCGATCGCCGCGGCACACAACGACACCCAACGCTCCGCCGCGGCGCGGCTGAGCGCTTCGAGATCATCAAACACGTGGCAGTCAGGGGACATGCTTTATCCGGCGGGACAGAATTATCACGCTTTCGTGATGGTAACGTGATTGATGGGGATTATCATCAGCCGAGACAACTATGTTGGGAGTTGCAGATGAAGATTATAACCAAAAAACTGGCCCTGCTTGTAATGATCGTATCCGTTGGGCTCGGCATCCGCTTGAGTTCAGCCATGGGTGAGACAGGCAACAGCGCAGTTGGCGTTATTGCACCGGAGATAGTCAGCCCTGTCTGGTTGAATGGCCCGCCCCTGCGTCCGGCCGATCTCAAGGGCAAGGTGGTGCTGGTGGAATTCTGGACCTTTGGCTGCTCTAATTGCCGTAACGTGGAACCTTACATCAAACAGTGGCATGATAAGTATGCCGCACGCGGACTGACCGTCATTGGCGTACACTCGCCTGAATTCGAACACGAGAGCAAGATTGAAAACGTCAGACGCTACATCGCCGAACACCAAATCCGCCACGCGGTCGCACTGGACAACGACTTTTCCGTGTGGAAAAGCTACCATAACCGCTTCTGGCCGGCGCTGTACTTGATTGATAAACAGGGCGTCATACGCTACACCTACATCGGCGAGGGCCGCTATGCGGAGACGGAACGGCAGATACAAGCGCTGCTTGCGGAACACTGATTCAAAGCCATGCTCCCTCACAAGCGACTGATACTCGCGTTAGCCCTGTTAGCGCTCCAGGCGGGCGCGCCTCATGTGCGCGCGCAGGACGAGATCAAGGTGGGGCAATTTTCGCTCGCCCAGGAGGGCGATACCTCCATGCCGGATTGGGAGCCGCTGTATTTCAAAAAAATACCGGCGCATACGGCCTACAGCCTGGTCAAAAGCCAGGACACCGTGGTCGTGCAGGCCGCAAGCAACAGCGCCGCCTCCGGCCTCACGCGCAAAATCACCATTGACCCGCAACAGTATCCCGTCATCGAATGGCGCTGGAAGGTGGATAATGTTATCCAGAAATCGGACGTCAGGCGCAAATCGGGCGATGATTACGCCGCGCGCATTTACATCACCTTTGCCTATGACGCGGATAAAATAGGTCTGGGCAGAAAAATAAAATACAAAACGGCGCAATTATTGTTTGGCAACGACACGCCCGCAGGCGCGCTCAGCTATATCTGGGAAAACAAAACGACCAAAGACACGCTGGTTGACAACCCTTACACCGATTTCGTGAAAATGATCGTGGTGGAAAACAGTGCCAGCCCCGTCGGCGAATGGGTAACGAAACAGCGCAACATTTATGAAGACTACCGCCGCGCCTTCGGCGAGGAGCCGCCAATGATCTCCGGCATCGCCATCATGACCGACACCGACAACACTGGAGAATCAGCAATTGCCTATTACGGCGACATTGTATTCAAGTCGCGCTAAGGAACCTCTGATTAAATCTGAGGTTCCATGCGGTGCAGGGACGCACCGCCATTTTTCAAACACGAAGTGTTTGAAAAATGAAGAAAAGCAAAAATGACATTTTGCTTTTCGTGCTCTGAGAAGTCCAGGATGGACTTATTCAGAGCTTCCCTAACAGCAACCTGGACCGGAGCAGGTTTGTGCGTGCACAGCACCTTTGGCCTCGGAGGCGGGGCGTTTGGTTCCGGCGGGGGCGCACCAAGTCACGGGTTCACGCATCACGGCGGGAGGGATGCCGATGAAGTCGTTCTTGTACGGGCCTTCGGTGAGCAGTTTATAGGTGCGCTCGCACACCGCCATGCGCTCGCCGCGCACATAGACGTGGCCTTCATCGTCAGTAATGGAGGCGTAAGGGCCGCGGTAGATTACCGCGTGGCCGTAATCGAGGCACGCCGTGCCCGTTCCCTTCATCGCGGTTAGCGTCACGGAACGAAACTCGATGCCTTCCACCACCTGCCACGGCGCGGCATCCCACTTGTCGTAAGTTACGGCGAGAAAGCCCGCATCGGTGAAGGTACGCAGGAATTCCTGCTCCTGAAACGCGCCGGAGATGCAGCCGCTCCACAAATCGGGATTGGCCTTGAGGTGCGCGGGCACATGCTCATCGCTCACAATGTCCGAAATCGCCACCCGGCCACCCGGCTTGAGCACGCGGAAGATTTCCCGCACCATTTGGGTCTTGTGTGCGTCATCCACCATGTTCAACACACAATTGGATATCGCCAGGTCAATTGAATTATCCGCGATCAGCGGCTGCGCCAGGCGCTGCTTGGCCTGCCAGGCATGTAGCGCGCCCAGATCGGCGGCATTCCGTACCGGATGCGTTTTCAAATAATGTTCCATCGCCTCCACGTCCAGCGCCAAATCCTCGATATGGCCTTTGACAAAGCGCACCCTGTCACCGCCCAGTTTCTGCGCCATTTCCGGCTGGTACTTGCGCGCCAGGGCGAGCATGTCGTCGTTCATGTCCACGCCGATCACGCGGCCATTTTCTCCCGCGAGCTGAGCGGCCATGTAACACACTTTTCCGCCGCCGCTACCGAGATCGAGCACCGTGTCGCCTGCGCGCACGTAGCGCGAGGGGTCGCCACAGCCATAATCCTTTTCTATGATCTCACGCGGCAACAAGGCAAGCAGGCCTTGATCGTAATTGACCGGACAGCACAGCGCCGCCTCACGCTGTTTCGCCGCGCCGGAATAGCGCTCCACTACACTCAGTTGTGCATTCATGATTGATGTGCCTCCTAATTTAACGCGCCGCCGCAACTGCTGCCCTGCCCCGCGGTGCAGCCATAACAATGGTCGCCGATTACAATCGGACGCCCCTCCATACCGGTATCCGTCAATTCGGAAATATGCATGCGTGCCTTGCCGTTTAGCCGCAACGGCAGGCCGAGCATCTGGTTGAAATCGCAATCGTACACATACCCCTGCCAGTCCACGCTGATGAGCGAACGGCACATCACGCCTGCGAGATTGGTGTCTTGATGCGCGCCCTGCAGCAGTTCCATATATTGTTCATATTGGCCCGCCTTCTTCAATTCCGCGGCAAAACGTTTGATGGGCATATTGGTAATCGTGTAGAGATGATTAAACACGATGCCGTAACGGTCAAACAGTTCGCGCTTGTAATCCTGCTCCAGCGCAGCCTGGGGCGGCGGCAGATACGGCCCCACGGGGTTGTAGACCAGATCAAGCGTCAAGGCGCTGTCCGCGGCGGCGTAACCCAGGCGGTTGAGTTTTTGCAGCGCGCGCAGGCTGGACTGGAATACGCCGTCGCCGCGCTGCTTGTCCACGTTATCTTCCAGATAGCATGGCAGCGAGGCGACAACCTCCACTTGATGATCGGCAAGAAACTGCGCCATGTCCTCGTACCCCGGCTGCTCCAGGATAGTGAGATTGCAGCGATCCATCACACGCACGCCATGGCTGCGCGCCGCACTCACCAGCTCCCTGAAGTGCGGATTCAACTCCGGCGCGCCGCCGGTAACATCCAGCGTGGTTATTTTCGCCGCGCGCAGATAGCACAGCACCTGCTCCACCGTGGCGCGGCTCATCAATTCCTTGCGTTTCGGTCCCGCATTCACGTGGCAATGGGTGCACTGCTGGTTACATAAATAGCCGAGATTGACTTGCAGCGTAGTCAACCGTGCGCGCTTGAGCGGGGGGAAGAAGGTATTTTTGATGATCGGTTGTACTGCACTCATGCCGCGCCTCCTGAGCCAACTCCTGTCAGCCATAAACTCGCCGCCGCAATCAGTGCCGCCGCCGGCAGGGTAATGACCCAGCCGAACAGTATCAGTTTCAGCGCATCACTTTGATTAGGCTGCGCGCCGTCCGCCCAGCGCACCCCCATCAAGGAGCCGGTACTGACGTGGGTAGTGGACACCGGCAGACCAAACGGCGTTGCAGCCAAGACCAGAAATGACGTGCCCACGTTGGCGGCGAGGCCGCTGCGCGCGTCCATCGCCGTCACGCGGTGGGCCAGCACCTGTAACACGCGGCGCCCTCCCCACAGGCTTCCGCACGCCATCATCAGCGTCACCGCGATAATCGGCCAAACGGTCTGTTGTTGTGAACCAGCCAGAGACAGGCCCGGTGTGAGCGCGACTGCCAAAATCAGGAAGGCGGATATCTTGGGCACGTCATTCAGGCCGCGCGCAAAACTGGTGGCGCCGCTCGACGCCCAGTGCAGCCCGATCCAGATTTTTTGCACCAGCGGCAGCGGCATCTTGTCCGCGTTTTCCGCGCACACATAGGGATTTTTCCGCCACGCCTCTTTGGCGCAACACCCCGGACTCCAGGCCGGTATTTTTTTCTCGACCAATCCGGCCAGCAGCAATAAACCCCAGCACAGCCCGATGGCGATCAGTGGACTCAACAGTAAGGGCAACAGGGCCTTATTGGCCACCGCCGCAGCGCGCAACCCCTCCGGACCGGCCAGCATCAACGCAGCTCCTACTACGCCGCCCAACAGCGCGTGCGTGGTGGACACCGGCAAACCGTAGCGCGTGGCCAACGCCACCCATACAATTGCGCCTGCCATCACGGCGCCCACAAAACCGAGGCTCATGGGAAATCCGGACTGCAAAAAACCGTTGCTGAACGTGCTTATCAGCGCCCCGCCCCACAGTGCCGCGGCACATCCACCCAACAGCGTGCAAACCGCGCCCCAAACGATGGCGTGGCGGGCGTTCACCGCGCCGCTGCCGGCCAGCGTCGCCACGCCCTTGGCGACGTCGTTTGCGCCATTGAACCAGGCCAGTGACAGCACCAATAGTGACACCAGCAACGCAATCGTCATGTCATGCCTCCTGGCCTTCCGGCGCCGTCTTTTTCAGCTTCTTGACCAGCACAGGTATCAGCGCGAACAAACCCAGCAAGGTAAACGCCACCAGGATTTCCCAGGATACGAGCTGGCGTGCTGACTCGATACGCCCCAGCGACTTTCCCAGATTGGCGAACACGAAGCTCCCCGGAATAATGCCGATGGCGGTAGCAGCCACATAGGTCCGCAGCTTGATCGGGGTGAACGCAGGCGCGAGATTCACCAGCCAGAACGGGAACAGTGGCACCAGACGCAGAAACAGCAAATAATTGAATGCATTCTCCTCAAACCCTTTGATCAGTTTTTTCGCAAACGCACCGGCGCGCCGCTGCGCAACATCGGCGAACAGGTAGCGCGCAGCGAGAAACACCAGGGTGGCCCCAAACGTGGCGGAAGACACAATGAGCAAAGCCCCGATCCAGCGCCCGAACAACATACCCATGGCAAGGGACAGCACCAGCGCCCCCGGCACGCTCAGCGCCGTGGCCAGGGTATATACCAGCACCGCAGCAACCAGCATCAGTGCGTAGTGCGCTCTGGTATAAAGCAGCAATTCATTACGGTGCTGCTTGAGCGCCTCGAAGCTCAGCCACTCTTGTCCACCCAGCGTAAAAAAAGCAGCCAATCCGCCGATCAGCGCCAGCGCAATGAGCCACTTGATCCATGATTTAGACATGACCGGCGTATGATGCCCTAGTTTCTATCACAGATTTCTCACAAAACTGTACTATTTTCGCCTGCGCCACGCGCGGCGCTTGGCTCAACAATCACTTTGCATTACCCTGTGCTCTGTACAACAGAAAACATCATAGCATGGGCAAAACGGAATTTGATTTGTGCGTTATCGGCGGCGGCGCGGGCGGCCTGGTCGTTGCGGCGGGCGGCGCAACCCTGGGCGCCAAGGTGGCGCTGGTGGAAAAGCACCGCCTGGGCGGCGACTGTCTCTATTACGGCTGCGTACCCAGCAAATCGCTGCTGCACGCCGCCAAGGTGGCGCACACGGTGCGTACGGCGCGGCGCGGCGCAGTGGAATGCTCCGCACCCACGGTGCATCTCGATGCAGTCATGCAGCAGGTGCAGCGCGTGATCCAGGCCATCGAACCCAATGACAGTCCGGAGCGTTTCCGCGCGCTTGGCGTCGAGGTAATTTTCGGCGCTGGCGCATTCACAGATGCGCGCACGTTTCATGTCAACGGACGCGATTTGACGGCGAAAAATTTCGTGCTTGCCACCGGCTCGCGCCCGTCTATTCCCAACATACCGGGGCTGGACACCGTACCCTATCTCACCAATGAAACCCTGTTCGCCTTGCGCACCCCCGTGCCCTCCCTGATTGTGCTGGGCGCGGGCCCAATCGGCGTGGAAATGGCGCAGGCCTTTGCGCGCCTGGGGAGCAAGGTCACGCTGGTGCAGCGCGGCAATCAAATCCTGCCCCAGGAAGACGCCGATCTCGCGGCAGTGGTGGCGGAACGCCTGGCCGAAGAAGGCGTATCGCTCAAGCTTGGCTGCACACCCGTGCGTATAGGCGGCGAATCAGGAGATATTCGCCTGCAAATCAAAACAGAAGACAATCTCGAACAAACAGTACATGCCACTCATTTACTGGTTGCCACCGGGCGCCGCGCCAATCTGGAGCAGCTCGGTCTGGAACAGGCGGGTGTAGAAACCCTGCAAGGCCGTTTGCTCACCGATAAGCGCCTGCGCACCACCACCAACAAACGCATTTACGCCTGCGGCGACGTGACGGGCAGATACCAGTTCACTCACATGGCGGAGCATTACGCCGGTGTGGTGCTGCGCAATGCGCTGTTTCATCTCCCGGCAAAAGTCGAGGAGCGCGTCATTCCCTGGTGCACCTTCACCGACCCGGAGCTGGCGCGCGTGGGTCTATCCGAGACCGGGGCAAAGCAATGCGGCATAGCGCATCAGGTCTATACCTTTCCGTTTCATGACATAGACCGCGCGCACGCCGAAGATGAAACCCGTGGCTGCGCCAAGATTATCACCGCGCCCAATGGACGCCTGCTCGGCGCGGCGCTGGTGGGCGCACACGCCGGCGAACTGATCCACGAATACGCGCTTGCGCTGTCCAAAAATATGAAGGCCGCTGATCTGTCCAAGGTCATCCACGTTTATCCCACGCTGGCGCAGATCAACCGGCGCGTGGCGGATCAGCGCATGAAACAGGGTTTCACCCCAAGCATCAGGAAATGGATCAAGCGCCTGTTCCGGCTGCGCGGATAACTGGCGGTGAACTCCTGTAACCAGCCCCGGTCAAAATAACTCCCCATCCAGGGTATCCAAATAATATGCGTATTTCCACAACCGGCTTTACACTGGCCATGCTCGCCGCAAGCCTGTTCATAACCGCCCAGGCCGCTACCGATGAATGGAACGGCGCGACTGAGGTGAAAAAGATCAAATGCGCCGGCGTGAACTCCTGCAAAGGCAAGGGCGACTGCGCCAGCGGCAATAACTGCAAGGGCAGCAATAGCTGCAAAGGCCGGGGCTACCTCAGGCTGACGCCGGACGAGTGCGAGGCGGCGAAGGAAAAGATCAAGCAGCAAGGCCCATTCGATTTTTAGGCCGGCCCAGTGAACGCCAACGGCAAAACCCACCCCCATCTCGGCTTCGGCCTGGGCCTGCGCACCACGCACTACCAGGCCATCCTCAATGAACGGCCCGCCATAGACTGGTTTGAGGTCCTGTCCGAAAACTACATGGTGGCGGGTGGCAAGCCGCTGCATTTTCTCGACCGCATCCGTGCGCATTATCCCGTGGTCATGCACGGCGTGTCTCTATCCATCGGCAGCGCAGACCCTCTCAACAAGCATTATCTGCGCGACCTTAAAGCCCTCGCCGGGCGAGTCGAACCGCGCTGGATATCAGATCACCTGTGCTGGACCGGCGTGCAGCGCAAAAACATGCACGATCTCCTGCCGCTGCCTTATACCGAGGAAGCGCTGCAACACGTCGTTGCACGCATCAGACAAGTGCAGGACTTCCTGGGCCGGCGCATTCTGATTGAAAACGTCTCCAGCTACCTCACCTATGTGGATTCCGCGCTGAGCGAATGGGAGTTTCTGCGCGCCGTGGCGGAGGCGGCGGATTGCCTGTTGCTGGTGGACATCAATAACATCTATGTCAGCGCGCAGAATCACCAGTTCGATCCCGTCGAATATATCAACGCCTTACCGGCGGAGCGCGTGCAGCAATTTCACCTTGCCGGTCATAGTTATAACGGCCCGATGATAATTGACACGCACGATGCGCCCGTGATTGATCCGGTGTGGGCGCTGTACGAACACGCGGTGCGCCGTTTCGGGCGCGTCAGCACCATGATTGAGCGTGACGACAATATCCCGGAACTGCCAGAGCTGATCCAGGAACTCAACCACGCACGCGCCATTGCCGAACCACTGTACCGGGAGCGCGCGGCATGACGCTGCTGCAAAATACTCAGCGCGATTTTCAGAACTACTTGCTGCATCCGTCGGGCGCGAACCCGATTGAACAACAAGTCGTCAGTGACGCCAGAGCGGACGCCCGGCGCCGGCTCGATATATACGCCGAGGCGTACCGGATGCGCCTGGAGGAAGCCTTGGAGGAAGACTTCGAGGCGCTGCACACCTTATTGGGCGACGATCAGTTTCACGCACTGTGCCTGGGCTATATTGACGCTCACCCTTCGCAGCATCCGTCACTGCGCCATTTCGGCCAGCACATGAGCGAATTTCTGCATCGGCATGTTTTATATTCCAAACAGCCGGTGCTCGCCGAGCTGGCCGCGTTTGAGTGGGCCATGGTCAGCGCCTTTGATGCCGCGGATAGCGACGTGATCACGCCGGATGACGTCGCACGCATACCTGCCGGGGACTGGGCCAGCCTGCGCTTTGCAGCCCACACCTCGGCGCAGCGCCTGGAATTTTTCTGGAACGCGCCCGCGCTGTGGAGCGCCATCCGTAACAAGGAAACCCCACCGGCGCCGCAGCGCGGAGAAAAACCGCAAGCCTGGCTGGTATGGCGCCAGGAATTGAAAATCTACTTCCGCCCCCTCTCCGTCGAGGAGGCCTGGTCATGGGACGCAGTTTGCGCGCACTGTAATTTTGCCGAAGTTTGCGCGGGCTTGTGCCGTCTGCTCCCTGCACAGAAGGTGCCTCACTACGCGGCGGGATTATTACAGCGCTGGGTCAGCGAGGGACTCATCAAAAGCTTCTGACGCAAAATTACCACACTCCCCTCACCGCAACCCTCTCCCGGAGGGAAGAGCGAAGCGAAGGGTGCGGGAGCTTTACTCTATGGCTTGATGACGTCCACTCCGCCCATATAAGACCGCAATGCGGCGGGGATGTGGATGTATCCTTGCTTGTCCTGAAAATTCTCCATGATCGCCACCAGCGTACGCCCCACGGCCAGGCCGGAGCCGTTCAAGGTGTGCACCAGTTCCGGCTTACCCGTGGCCGGGTTACGCCAGCGCGCCTGCATACGGCGCGCCTGGAAATCGGTGAAGTTGCTGCACGAGGAGATTTCACGATATTTATTCTGGCTCGGCAGCCAGACTTCCAGGTCATAGGTTTTGGCCGCGGCAAATCCCATGTCGCCGGTGCACAGAACGACCACGCGATAAGGCAGCTCCAGCTTTTTCAGTATCGCCTCCGCATGAGAGGTGAGTTGTTCCAGGGCATTAAAGGAGTCTTCCGGGCGCACGATCTGCACCAGCTCGACCTTCTCAAACTGGTGCTGGCGGATCATGCCGCGCGTGTCCTTGCCGTAAGAGCCCGCCTCGCTGCGGAAACACGGCGTGTGGGCGACGTATTTGCGCGGCAGGTAGTCCGCCTCGATAATCACGTCGCGCACGATGTTGGTGACCGGCACCTCGGCGGTAGGTATCAAATAATAATTTTGTTCGCCTTGGAGCGCGAACAAGTCCTGCTCGAATTTCGGCAACTGGCCGGTGCTGCGCAGACTCGCGGCGTTGACCAGATATGGCACATAGGTTTCCACATAGCCGTGCTCCACGGTGTGCACATCCAGCATGAATTGGGTCAACGCACGCTGCAAGCGTGCGAGTGGACCACTCAAGGTGACAAAGCGCGCGCCGCTGATTTTGGCGGCGGCGTCGAAATCCATCATTCCCAGGGCTGCGCCAAGATCAACGTGATCCTTGGGCGTGAAATCAAACTTCTTCGGCTCGCCGATACGGCGCAGCTCGACATTGTCGTGTTCGCTTTTACCGATGGGAACGGTTTCGTGCGGCAGGTTGGGCACACCGAGCAGTTCATGCTCCAGCTTCTGCTGCACCTCGGCCAGGCGCGCCTCCGCCTGTTTCAGCTTGTCGCCCAAGTCGGCCATGGCGTGCATGAGCGGGGCAACGTCCTCGCCCGCCGCCTTGGCCTTGCCGATTGCCTTGGACTTGGCGTTGCGCTCGGCCTGGAGTTTTTCCGCCTCTACCTGCACCTGCTTGCGCTCGGCCTCAAGCGCGCCGAGCTGTTGCGTGTCGAGCGCAAAGCCGCGCGTCGTCAGGCGCTGTGCCGTGGCGTCAAGCTCATTTCTTATCAAGCGCGGATCGAGCATGACGGCTTTAATCTTGCGCCTCCTGCGCGTCCGTGTTTTGCTCCTCCTCGCCCGCGCACAAATACATCGTAGTGCCGACTATCCTGCCCGGCTTGATAACGTCGTGAAATGCATCCACGAAGATGCGCGCGCGGCAACTCTCCTCGATATACTCAATCATCAGCGTGCGCTCCTTGGTGGCAAGGGATAAACGATTCCCCGTCTGATCGAAGGCGGGGCGTAACTCATGCACATGAACTTCACCGCCCGGCACAAATGATTCTATCGCCTGCAACACCCTTCCCAGATGCGCCTCGTCATCCGGCAGGTAAATCCGCAACATGATCACTTCAAGAGCATTCATAACTGCCTCCCGGCCATACGGCCGACCCAGGTTGCGCCATGACTGGCACTGACATTCCGTCGCAAACTTATTTCTAAGGGGCGCGGATCGAGCATCATGTTTTTTCTTTATTATTGACGGAAAGACAAGCGGACCAACTCACGATGTGTCCGGGTTCGATCATGTTATTCAGGTAAACAAGCAGCTCATGCGCCTTGCTGGACTCCTCAAAAAATTCGATCACCACGGGGAGATCGAGCGACATATCAGCCAGCGTGGAGGTATGCATCACGCCCGACTTGCCGAATCCCGCGATGCCGCGGAACACCGTGACACCTCTTACCTTGCCCTGGTCATGCAAAAGCCTGAGCACGCTGTCGAGGTGGTTTTTTTCCTCGGTGAGATAGATGCGCACTACGGTCACTTCTGATGGTCTTCATAATTGCCTCGCCGCCACTACGCCGACCCAAGTCGCACCGACGCAAACGATGACGCTCGTTGCGATATTGAGCAGCGCCTTCAGGTGGGCGCCCTCTTCAATCAAATTAACGGTTTCCATCGAGAATGCGGAAAAGGTGGTAAAACCGCCCAGCACACCGATCAAGAGGCCGGCGCGCCATACCGGCGCCAGACTCAGACGTTCGGTAAGCAACACGAATAGCACCCCCATCAGCAGGCTCCCCAGCACATTCACGGCCAGCGTGCCGTAGGGAAAATCCCGCCCAAGTTGTCCATATATCCAGGCCGACATCCAGAAGCGTAATACTGAGCCCGCCGCTCCGCCCGCAGCAATTGCGATGATGTGTGTCACCGTCGCTCCTCCCCTTATTGCCCGTAGTATAAACCGTCTGCCTGCTCAAAATTCCCTTCCAGCCGGAGAAAATTTTCGCATATAGAGCTATATGGCCTGAATGCGCTCCTGCTGCTCGCGCAATTTGCCGAGCGACAGGCGTATCTCCTCCACCCTGCGCCGTTCTTTGTCCACCACGTCCCGCGGCGCGCGGTTTACGTAATCCGGGTTGGTGATTTTCGCTTCCCCGCGCTCCAGTTCCTTGCGCAGCTTCTCCATATCCTTGACCAAACGCGCCAGTTCCGCCTGCTTGTCTATCAGACCGGCCATGGGCACGAGCAGTTTCATCTGCCCCACCAGTGCGATCGCGGCTTCCGGGGCGTGATTCAGTTCAGTGAGCCAGGCAATGGAGTCCAGTCGCGCCAAGCTCTTGAGGAAGGCATGATTATTTTGCAAATAGGCCTGGTCCTGCGACGAACCGTTTTGCAGCAACACCGGCAACGGTTTACCCGGCGCGATGTTCATGCTGCTGCGTATCGTGCGCACGCCCAGAATGAATGACTGCACCCAGTTCATTTCGCTCAATGCCGCCTGGTCTATCTTTTCCGCCTGCGGCACGGGATACGGCTGGCGCATAATGGTGGCGCCCTGTTTGCCGGCCAGCGGCGCGACGCGTTGCCATATTTCCTCGGTGATAAACGGCATGATCGGGTGCGCCAGGCGCAGCAGGGCCTCCAGCACGCGCACCAGGGTGCGGCGCGTGCCGCGTTGCAGCAGGGCGTCCGGTTCTTGCGCGGTCAGCACCGGCTTGCACAGCTCCAGATACCAGTCGCAGTATTCATTCCAGGTGAATTCATAAATCGCCTGCGCCGCGAGATCAAAGCGATAGGCTCGAATGGATTCAATCACCGTCTGCTCGGTGAGTTGCAGGCGCGAGATGATCCAGCGGTCGGCGAGCGTGAGTTTTACTTCGCCGCCCTCCTGCCCGGAGTCTTTGCTTTCGGTGTTCATCAACACATATCGCGCGGCATTCCACAATTTATTGCAGAAGTTGCGGTAACCCTCGATGCGCCCGGTATCGAACTTGATGTCGCGCCCTTGTGTGGCGAGCGAGGCGAAGGTAAAGCGCAGCGCATCGGTGCCGTAGGCCGGTATGCCGTCCGGAAATTGCTTGCGCGTCATCTTTTCGATGCCCTTCGCCATCTCCGGCTGCATCAGCCCAGTGATGCGCTTGGCGACCAGCTCTTCCACTCCAATGCCGTCTATGAGATCAATCGGATCGAGCACGTTGCCCTTGGACTTGGACATCTTCTGTCCTTCCGCGTCACGCACCAGGCCGTGGATGTACACCTCGCGGAACGGCACATCGCCCATGAATTTCAAGCCCATCATGATCATGCGCGCAACCCAGAAGAAAATGATGTCGAAGCCGGTGACCAAAACGCTGGTGGGGTAAAAGGTTTTCAGTTGCGGCGTATTATCCGGCCAGCCCAGGGTGGAAAACGGCCACAAGGCGGAGGAGAACCAGGTGTCGAGCACGTCCTCGTCTTGTTTGAGTAACTTGCCCTTGGCCTGCTGCTGCGCCTCTTGCAGGCTGCGCGCAACGTAAATCTTCCCGTCGTCGTCATACCAGGCGGGAATACGATGGCCCCACCAGATCTGGCGCGAGATGCACCAGTCCTGGATGTTGCGCATCCATTCAAAATAGGTTTTGCTCCAGTTCTCCGGCACAAAACGGATGCGCCCGTCTTCGACGGCCTTGATCGCAGGTTCTGCAAGCGGTGCGACCTTGACGTACCACTGATCGGTTAGATACGGCTCTATCACCGCGTGGGTGCGGTCACCGCGCGGCACCGTGAGTTTATGCGCTTTAATTTCGGCGATGAGGCCCAAGGCCTCTAAATCTGCGACGATTTGCTTGCGCGCCTCGTAACGATCCAGGAAATTGTATTTTGAACCTGGCAGCAGGATACGCGCGTCACGGGTGAAAATATTGATAAGCGGCAAATCATGGCGCTTGCCGACTTCATAGTCATTAAAGTCATGCGCGGGCGTGATCTTCACGCAGCCGGAACCGAACGCGGGGTCAACGTATTCATCGGCAATGATGGGTATCTTTCGCCCAGCAAGTGGTAGCTCAACTTCTTTACCAATGAGATCTTTGTAACGCTCGTCTTCAGGATGCACCGCCACCGCAGCATCGCCCAGCATGGTCTCCGGGCGCGTGGTCGCCACGACCAAATGCCCGTTGCCATCGGCCAGCGGATAGCGGATGTGCCAGAGCAAGCCGTCTTCCTCTTCGGCCACCACTTCCAGATCGGACACCGCGGTGTGCAGCACCGGGTCCCAGTTCACCAGACGCTTGCCGCGGTAGATCAGTCCTTCTTCATACAGTTTCACAAACACTTCGCTGACCGCGCGCGACAAGCCCTCATCCAGCGTGAAGCGTTCGCGCGACCAGTCCAGCGATGCGCCCATGCGCCGCAACTGGCGCGTGATGTGGCCGCCCGATTCCGCTTTCCATTTCCATACCTCCTGCACAAAGGCCTCTCGTCCCAGGCTGTGGCGTGTCTTGCCCTGTGCGGCGAGCTGGCGCTCCACCACCATCTGCGTGGCGATGCCGGCGTGGTCGGCGCCCGCCTGCCACAATGTGTTATCGCCTTGCATGCGGTGATAGCGCGTGAGCGCATCCATCAGGGTGTCCTGGAACGCGTGCCCCATGTGCAGCGTGCCGGTGACGTTGGGCGGCGGAATCATGATGCAATACGGCGCACCGTTGCCCGCAGGGGCAAAGTAATTGCTCTTTTCCCACGCCTCATACCAGCGCCGTTCGATGGCGTGCGGGTTATAGGTCTTTTCCATATCTAGCTTGAAATGGTGTGCGTTTCCAGCGCGCAACCGCGCTCGCGGTAAAGCCGGAAACGTTCGCGCCCGCCCTGCTTGCTCGCTTCATCCGGGGTCACGATTTCCGCAATGCGCTCAAACCGGGCGAAGAAGTCCGGCAGTTCAGCACGTAAATTCACCAGCACCGCGCGCGGCGCGGGCGGGGCCTGGTGCCCGATCAGAATGGGAAACTCATCGTCCGCATCTGCACCGCGCAGCGCGTGCGGCACAAAGCTGCCCTGCTTGAAGGTCCACATCAGGCCATCGAGTTGCGCGGCCTGTTCCTCTGACTCGGCATGCACGTAAATCCGGTGGCCGAGATGAAAGGTTTTTTCCACCAGACGGCAGACAAACCCCAGCTTGTCGGGTTCAGACAGGATGTAGAAATCCACGCGGGTCATTGAAATACAGTTACAAGAGAAAAGATGCAAGAGAAAAGTAATTCATGTTCGCTGACTTTGTTACTTTTCTCTTTTCTCTTTTCTCTTTCCGCTGCTGCTATCGCAACGATTTATCAGATAGTGGGTCAATAACGGCACGGGGCGGCCGGTGGAGCCTTTGTTGACGCCGGTTTGATAGGCCGTGCCCGCGACATCCAGATGCGCCCATGAATTTCAGCCAAGGACCTGGGTAATCTCCCCAGCGGAATTTCTTGGTGAAGCGCCACAGGAAACAGGCGGCGGTAATCGTGCCCGCCTCGCGTCCGCCCACGTTGCTCATGTCGGCAAAGTTGCTCTTCAACTGATCCTGATATTCATCCCACAGCGGCAGTTGCCACACGCGATCGCCGCTGTCCGCGCCCGCGCTCTGCAAATCGTCCGCCAGCGGCTGGTCGTTGCCGAGCAGGCCGCTCGGATGCTTGCCCAGCGCCACCACGCACGCGCCGGTGAGGGTGGCGATGTCTATCACCACGTCGGGCTTGAAGCGCTCGCTGTAGGTGAGCGCGTCGCACAAAATTAGCCGCCCTTCGGCGTCGGTGTTGAGTATTTCGATGGTCTGGCCGGACAGGCTGGTCACGATGTCGCCCGGCTTCACCGCCTTGCCGCCCGGCATGTTTTCCGTGGCCGGGATCACGCCCACCACGTTGAGCGGCAGCTTCAGCGCCGCACAGGCCGCGAGCGTGCCGAGCACGCTGCCCGCGCCGGACATGTCGTATTTCATTTCATCCATGTTGGCGGCGGGCTTGATCGAGATGCCGCCGGAGTCGAAGGTGATGCCCTTGCCGACCAGCACCACCGGCTTCGCGCCCTTGGCGCCGCCGCGATACTCCAGGGTGATGAGCTTGGCCGGCTCGCGCGCGCCGCGCGCCACCGCGAGCAACGCGCCCATGCCGAGCCGTTCCATGTCGCGTGGCTCCAGCACCGTGACCTTGAGATTGGGCTGGCTCAGCTTTTTCGCCTGCGCGGCGAGATATGCCGGAGTACAAACATTGCTGGGGAGATTACCCAGGTCCTTGGCGAACTTCACGCCGTCAGCGACGGCGAGCCCCTCGCGCAATCCCTGTTGCGCGGATTTAAGCGCGCGGCCAGCGACGTTAAAAACGATCTTGGCCAGCTTGCGCGCATTATTCTTTTCACTCTTCAGTTGATCGAAGCGATACAGGACATCATCTGCCGCCAACGCCGCCTGGCGCAGATTCCAGCGGCCATCGCGTCCTGAGATTTCCATCTCCGTAAGATAGACCATGGCGTCCTTCGCGCCGCTGGCGCGCGCGGCCTTGACCGCCGCGGCGACGGCCTTGCGATAGTTGGCATCCTTGAATTCGTCCTGCTTACCGCAGCCGGCCAGCACCACGCGCGGCGCGGGCGCGTGAGGCACGGCATGCAGCAGCAGGGTCTCGCCCGCCTTGGCGCTGAAATCGCCGCGCTTTAACAGCGCGCTGATAAAGCCTTTGCCGGCAATATCCAGGCGCTGCGCGGCGGCGGACAACCGGCCGCCCTCGAACACCCCCACCACGGCGCAGTCGCAACGCTGTTTTTCCGCCGCGCCACTTTGTATAGTAAACTTCATGCTTATTCCTTGTGTTTGAACCGGTTTTGACAAAACTGAACGCTCACATCGCGCAACACGTTAGTCTACTCGAAATTGCGCGCCTTTTGCAGCTATCACAGACAAATTGGATCCATCCTTGCGCATTCTAGACCGTTATCTAACCAGAGAAGTATTTTACGCGCTGCTTGGGGTAACGCCGGTGGTGTTGCTGATCTTCCTGAGCGACCGCTTCGTGCGTTATCTGGCCGACGCCGCCGCCGGGAAAATCCCCAGCGAACTGATCCTCACCCTCATTACCCTGAAATTCCTGAGCGTGCTGGTGATTCTGCTGCCGCTCACCTTTTACATCGCCGTCATGCTGGCGCTGGGGCGCTTGTACAAGGACAGCGAAATGACCGTGCTGGCTGCATGCGGCGTAGGTCCCACGCGCATCCTGTCCACCATCCTCTTTCTCTCCGTGGCGGTGTCGCTGCTGGTGTCGGTGTTGTCGCTTTATGTATCTCCCTGGGCGATCACCAAAAGCAACGAACTGAAGGCGCGCGCACAAGCCGCCTCCGAAATCACCGGACTTACGCCTGGGCGCTTCAAGGAATCGCGCAGCGGCGACCGTATCATCTATGTCGAACGCGTCGCACCTGACGGGCGCAGCATGAGCAACGTATTCGTCCAGAGCCGGGAGCAAGGCAAGCTGGGTATTGTATCCGCCGAACGTGGCCTGCAAATGGTGGACAGGGAGAGCGGCGACCAATTCATCGTATTGGAAAACGGCCAGCGTTATGAAGGAACGCCGGGCAGCATGGATTACAAGATAGTGCACTACGCGCGCTACTCGGTGCGTATCAATGAAGCCGAGCCCGATGAAGTCCGCCATCAACAGGAAGCGCAAGACAGCCGCAGCCTGCTCGTTTCCGAAGACCGCGGCGCCACGGCCGAACTGCAATGGCGCCTCTCC
>JAMCTV010000072.1 GCA_023381235.1 Gammaproteobacteria bacterium | reverse complement strand
GAACGGATGAATGACAAACTCGCCCGTCGCCATGCCTTTCTTTTCCTGCGTAGCCAGTTCGGCCTCGGTTAAGCCGCCCTTCCTGCATTCTTCAATAAAGGCGTGCAGTTCGGGATTTTTCGCGACGGCTTGAGCAGCCAGCGGATGCTCGGCGGCGACTGCGACGTAAGTCACGCCCATCAGCGTATCGGGACGCGTGGTGAAGACCTTGAGCACGCCGCCGCCACCGGCATACGGAAAATGCACCTCCATACCGCGGCTCTTGCCTATCCAGTTGCGCTGCATGGCCTTCACCTGCTCCGGCCAGCCGGGCAGCCGGTCGATGGCCGCGAGCAGTTCATCGGCATAGGCGGTGATGCGGAAATAGTACATCGGGATCTCGCGCTTCTCGACCGGCGCGCCGCTGCGCCAGCCGCGCCCTTCGATCACCTGCTCGTTGGCGAGCACGGTTTGATCCACCGGGTCCCAGTTCACCACGCCGCTCTTTTTATAGATGACGCCCTTCTTGAATAAACGCGTGAACAGCCACTGCTCCCAGCGGTAATAGCCGGGGTCACAGGTGGCCAACTCACGCTCCCAGTCATACGCGAACCCCAGGCTTTTCAGTTGCGCGCGCATGTAGGCGATATTGTCGTAGGTCCACTTGGCGGGAGATGCCTTGTTCTGCATCGCGGCGTTTTCCGCCGGCAGGCCGAATGCATCCCAGCCGATCGGCTGCAACACGTTCTTGCCCCGCATACGCTGGTAACGCGCGATCACGTCGCCGATGGTGTAATTGCGCACGTGGCCCATGTGCAGACGCCCGCTGGGATAGGGGAACATCGAGAGGCAATAATATTTTTCGCGCGTGGAATCTTCCTGCGCCTTGAATACCCGGTGATCCTCCCAATAGTGCTGGGCTTCTTGTTCTATTTTATTAGGCTGATATTGCTCGTCCATGTCTTTCAACTTGCTATTTCACGCTGCCTGCGCGGAAACGGGCTATTTTACGCGCAAACAGCAGCCATGCGAACAGGAGCAGCAAAAGCGCCAGCACCGGATAATTGCCCGCGCGCACATAGGGAGTAGCGCCCCGTCGCGGCTGCGCCTCGCCCGTCACCACGTAAGTCTCGAACTGAGGCGAGCGAGCACGCACCTTTCCTTGCTCGTCAATGATCGCCGAGATGCCGTTGGTGGTGGCGCGCAGCACGTAGCGCCCGGTTTCCAGCGCGCGCATGCGCGACATCTGCAACGCCTGGTGCGGTGCGAACGAGTCGCCGTACCAGGCGTTGTTGGTGCCATTCACCAGCAGCGCCGCTTCGGGCAGACCCTCGATGATCTCCTCGCCGAAGATGTCTTCATAGCAAATGGATACGCCGACCTTATAACCCGCCGCTGCCAGCAGCGCCTGCTGCTCCGGGCCATGGCTATAGCCGGACATGGGCAGATCAAAAAATTTAATCAGACCGCGCAGCCATTCCGCCAGCGGCACGTAATCGCCGAACGGCACCAGGTGGCGCTTGAAATAAAAGCCTTCGCTCATTCCCACGCCCATCATGCTATTGTAGTAACGGCGCGTTTCGAGATCGGCGACGGACAGGCCGATGATTAAATCCGTGCCCTGCGCGCGCGCCTCGTTACGTAATTGCGCGAGATAGCTGTCGGCGACTTCGTGATAAAACACGGTGAGCGCCGCCTCCGGCCACACGATGAGATCATCGCCCCAGCGTTGACGCGTGAGATCGGCGTACAGGTCGAGCGTGTGCTGGCGCTGCTCCGGCTGCCACTTGATGTCCTGCGGGATGTTGCCTTGCACCAGGCTCACCTTGAGCGGCGCGCCCAGCGGCTGCGTCCACTCCACACGTCCAAGCAGAGCACTACCGCCCCATATCAGCACCAACGCGGCGAGCGCGCGCAACTTCCCGGCCTTGTCCGCGCGCAGCAGCACAATCAATAGCGCCGCGCTGAACGCGGTCATCCAGGACACGCCGTACACGCCGAGCAGCGGCGCAATACCGGCGAGCGGAGCGTCTATCTGGCTATAGCCGATATTGAGCCAGGGAAAGCCGGTGAGCACCCAGCCGCGCAGCCATTCAAATAATGTCCATGCGGCAGGAAACGCCAGCAGGAATTTTTTGTTGTCCGGCAGCGGGAAGAAGCGCGCGGCAAAGTAGCCCATTAACGCCGGGAACAGGGCAAGAAACGCGACAAACAGCGCCGTCAGAAAAGCCGCCAGAAACACACCGGCGTAGCCGAAGTCGTGTATGGCGACATACACCCACGACACGCCCACGCCAAACTGGCCGACGCCGAACAGATAGCCGCGCCCCCATGCACGGCGCGGCGTAACGTCCAGCCAGGTGAGGAACAATAAGGCTACTGAAACAAGCGCAAGTGGAAACCAGGCGACGGGCGCGAAGGCGAGCGGGAACAGTACGCCCGCGAGCAGGGCAAGCAGATCGCCGCGCCAGGCGCGCGTAATCGAGTGCAATGAATCCGTCACGCTCAGGCGGCGGACGACACCTTCTCATCCGCAGGCGCGCGCAGCGACACCTGTATCAGGTGCAGGCGCCGGCTGTCGGCGCGCAGCACCTTGAAGCGCAGCTTGCCCAGGGAAAGGGCTTCGCCGCGTTTGGGCAGACGGCCGAAGTGGTGCATCAATACGCCGCCGATGGTGTCGAATTCCTCGTCGCTGAAATCCGTGCCGAAGCGCTGATTGAATTCCTGAATCGGGGTGAGCGCCTTCACGGTGAAATTGGTCGGGCTGTGTTCGGTGATGGAGTCTTCTTCCTCGATATCATGCTCGTCCGCGATCTCGCCGACGATTTCTTCCAGCACGTCTTCGATGGTGACCAGCCCGGCCACGCCGCCGTATTCGTCCACCACGATGGCCATGTGATTGCGGCTGGCGCGGAATTCACGCAGCAGCACGTTGAGGCGCTTGGCCTCAGGGATAAACACCGCCGGGCGCAGCACGTCGCGCACCTGGAAGTTTTCGCCGCCCTCCTCGGCGAAATAAGCGAGCAAGTCCTTGGCCAACAGGATGCCCACAACTTCGTCTTTGCTTTCACCGATCACCGGAAAACGCGAGTGCGCGGATTCGATTACAACCGGCAAAATGTCGCGCGGATGGGCGTCGCGTTCCACCACCGCCATCTGCGAACGCGGCACCATGATGTCGCGCACGCGCATTTCGGACACCGCCAGCACGCCTTCGATCATGAGCAGCGCGTCGGCGTCCAGCAGGTTGCGTTGTTCCGCGTCGCGCAGCAATGCGATGAGTTGCTCGCGGTCGCGCGGCTCGCCGAGCAGCGCCTGGCCCAGCCGCTCAAACCAGCCGCGGCGTTCGTCTATATGCGCGGACGCGCCGTCCGGGTCGTCTTCGTTCATGTCATGCACTCAAGTAAATAAGGATCAGGGTAGCCGAGGCGCTCGAGCAGGTCTTTTTCTTTCCGCTCCATGATACGCGCCTGCCGCTTCGTTTCATGCTCATAACCCATCAGGTGCAGCACGCCATGGGCGGCCAGATGCGCGAAATGCGCATGCAGCGCCTTGCCTTGCGCGCGCGCCTCGCGTTTTACCACCGGCGCGCAGATCGCCACGTCGCCCAGATAGCGCGCGGCATGCGGGTCTTGCAGCGGAAAGGACAGCACATTGGTAGCGCCGCGCTTGCCGCGGTAAATCCGGTTCAGGCGCGCGCCT
Organism: Gammaproteobacteria bacterium; assembly: GCA_023381235.1. Taxonomy (GTDB): domain Bacteria; phylum Pseudomonadota; class Gammaproteobacteria; order SURF-13; family SURF-13; genus SURF-13. The sequence continues at coordinate 9,674 of JAMCTV010000072.1, read as the reverse complement.
TCTGCCGCGCCCACGATGCGCAACGTCACATGCGCGCCCTTGCTATCAAGGGCCGCCTCCGCCCAGCGCCTGAACTGCTGCGGCGCGGGCAGGCCCTTGCGCGACAACCCGTATTGCACTGCTATACCCGCCGCCGAGGGGCGGCGCGCCTCAGCCGCCCGGAGTGATGAGCGGCGGCCCTTGCTCAAAGCTCTCATAGGCAGTCACGATGCGCTGCACCAGCGGATGACGCACCACGTCCTGCGCGCTGAAAAAGGTAAAGCTGATGCCCTCGACGTCTTTCAGCACCTCCACCGCGTGGCGCAGGCCCGATTTGCGCTCGCGCGGCAAATCCACTTGCGTCACGTCGCCGGTGATCACCGCCGTGGAGTTGAAACCGATGCGCGTCAAAAACATTTTCATCTGTTCGGCGGTGGTGTTTTGCGCCTCGTCCAGGATGATGAAGGCGTCGTTGAGCGTGCGGCCGCGCATGTAGGCGAGCGGCGCTATCTCGATGGCGTTGGTCTCGATCAGCTTCGCCACGCGCTCGAAACCGAGCATCTCATACAACGCGTCGTACAGCGGGCGCAGATAGGGATCAATCTTTTGCGCCAGATCGCCGGGCAGAAAGCCCAGCCGCTCGCCCGCCTCCACCGCGGGACGCACCAGCACCAGGCGGCGCACGCGTTCTTTTTCCATCGCCTCCACTGCGCACGCCACCGCGAGATAGGTCTTGCCGGTGCCGGCCGGGCCGATGCCGAAATTGATGTCGTGTGCCAGGATATTTTTCAGATAGCGCTGCTGGCTGAGATTGTAGCCCTTGATCAGCCCGCGTTTGGTGCGCACGTTGAGCGGCGTCCTGCCGCCGGCGTGTTGCGCGGGCTCGCGCAGCAGTTCCACATTGTTCTGATGCAGATAAAGGTGTATATGCTCGGGCGTAAGCGGCTCGTGGGTGGTTTCGGCGTACAGGCCCTTCAACACCTCGCCCGCGCTGCGCACCGGTTGCGCCTCGCCAATCACGCGAAACACGTTGCCGCGGTTGGCGATCTCCACCCCCAGGCGGCGCTCCACCAGGCGCAGGTTCTCATCGAACTGGCCGCACAAGCTCGCCAGCCGCTGGTTGTCGGCGGGTTCCAGCACGAAGTCGCTGGAGTGCGGATGATCGGTGTCGTCTGCAGGGCGTGCCTGCCGCAAGCGTTTACTCACGGCTGTTATTATACATCAATAGGAAACTCTGAATAAGTCCATCCTGGACTTCTCAGAGCACGGCCGCTCCTGCGCATCCCTGCGCCCGCGGCATTGGGGCGTCCTGCCCGGCAAAAAGCAAAAACGTGGCCATAAAATTATTATGGTGCTTTTCTTCATTATTCAAACACTTTCGTGTTTGAATAATGGCGGCACATCCATGTGCCGCACAAACCTCTGATTTATTCAGAGGTTCCATGGTTAACTAATTTTCCGCGCAGCGAGTTCGGCAACGCCTCGGTGATGCGCACCTCGGCGAACGCGCCGATCAGGCTCGCGTCGCCGGGAAAATTGACCACGCGATTGTTCTCCGTGCGTCCGGCGAACATGCGCACGTCCTTGCGCGACGGGCGCTGCACCAGCACGCGCTGCACCGTGCCCACCATCTTGTGCGCGATGGCGTTGGCCATTTGATTAATGCGCGCCTGCAATACGGCCAGCCGCCGCTGCTTCACTTCCATCGGCACCGGGTCGGGCAGGTTCGCCGCGGGCGTGCCGGGGCGCGAGCTGTAGATGAAACTGAATGACTGATCGAAGCCTATTTCTTCTATCAGCCGCATGGTCGCGGCGAAGTCCTCGTCCGTCTCGCCGGGAAAACCGACGATAAAATCGCTGGAAATGCTGATGTCCGGGCGCAGCGTGCGCAGCTTTCTGAGTCTGGATTTATACTCCAATACAGTATGGCCGCGTTTCATCAGACTCAAGATGCGATCCGAGCCGCTCTGCACCGGCAGATGCAGATGATTGGCGAGCTTCGGCGTCTCGGCATAGGCCTGAATCAGGCTGTCGGAAAATTCAACCGGGTGCGAAGTGGTGTAGCGGATGCGCTCGATGCCGGGTACGGCGGCGACATAATGAATAAGCAGCGCGAGATCAGCGCAATCGCCGTCCGCCATCAGCCCGCGATAGGCGTTGACGTTCTGCCCCAGCAGCGTCACCTCGCGCACGCCCTGCGCGGCGAGCTGCCTGATCTCATGCAGCACATCGTGCAGCGGCCTGCTCGCCTCTTCGCCGCGCGTATAAGGCACCACGCAGAAACTGCAATACTTGCTGCAACCCTCCATGATGGAGACAAACGCGGAGGGGCCGTCCGCGCGCGGCGCGGGCAGATGGTCGAATTTTTCTATCTCCGGAAACGAGACATCCACCACCGCGCGCTGCTGCTCCAGCCGCGCGTTAAGCATCTGCGGCAGGCGATGCAAGGTTTGCGGGCCGAACACCAAATCCACATACGGCGCGCGCCTGCGGATATTCTCACCCTCCTGGCTCGCCACACAGCCGCCCACGCCGATTATCACGCCGGGCCGCGCCTGCTTCAACTCGCGCCAGCGGCCGAGATCCGAAAACAGCTTCTCGGAGGCCTTTTCACGGATCGAACAACTGTTGAGCAGCAGCACATCCGCCTGCTCCGGCGTGGCGGCAAGCTGCAAGCCGTGCGACTCTGCGAGCACCTCCACCATTTTGGCGGAGTCATACTCGTTCATCTGGCAACCGAAGGTTTTGATGTACAGTTTCTGCATTAGTCCTCATGCGGCGGCGTGGCGCTGATTTTGTGGATGGTGAGATCGGCGCCGGCGTATTCCTCTTCCGCATCCAGACGCAGGCCGGCGATCGCCTTCAACGCGCCGTAAACCACCACACTGCCGATGAGCGCGATGGCCACACCGCCCGCGGTGCCGATGAGTTGCGCGGCGAAGCTCACGCCGCCGAGTCCGCCCAGCGTCTGACTGCCGAAAATGCCCGCCGCGACGCCGCCCCACGCGCCGCACAAGCCGTGTAGCGGCCACACGCCGAGCACGTCGTCTATTTTCCATTTATTCTGCGTCAGCGTGAAGGTCCACACGAACAGCGCGCCGGCAATCGCGCCGGTGGCGAGCGCGCCCAGCGGATGCATGAGATCGGAGCCGGCGCAAATCGCCACCAGCCCGGCGAGCGGGCCGTTGTGCACGAAGCCGGGGTCGTTGCGCCCCAAAAACAGCGCGGCGAGTATGCCGCCCACCATGGCCATCAGTGAATTGATGGCCACCAGGCCGCTCACCGCCTCGATGGTCTGCGCCGACATCACGTTAAACCCGAACCAGCCCACGGACAGCGTCCACGCGCCGAGCGCGAGAAACGGGATGCTGGAAGGCGGGTGCGCGAACACCTTGCCGTCTTTTCCGTAACGCCCGCGCCGCGCGCCGAGCAGCAGCACCGCGACCAGCGCGATCCAGCCGCCCATCGCATGCACCACCACCGAGCCCGCGAAGTCGTGGAACTTGGCGCCGAATTGCGCCGCGAGCCAATCCTGCGCACCGAACAGATTGTTCCAGGCCAAGCCTTCAAAAAACGGATAAACAAACCCCACCAGCAGAAACGAAGCCGCAAGCTGCGGATTGAATTTGGCGCGCTCGGCGATGCCGCCCGACACGATGGCGGGTACCGCGGCGGCGAAGGTCAGTAAAAAGAAAAATTTGACCAGCTCATAACCGTTCTTCGCGGCGAGGTGTTCCGCCCCCTGGAAAAAGTACACGCCGTAGGCGATGCCGTAGCCGATGAAGAAATAGGCGATGGTGGACACGGCAAAGTCGCTCATGATCTTGACCAGCGCGTTGACCTGGTTCTTTTTGCGCACCGTGCCCAGTTCTAAAAAGGCAAAGCCCGCGTGCATGGCCAGCACCATGACCGCGCCGATTAAAATGAACAATACGTCACTGCCGGATTTTAAAGTCTCCACGGAATCCCCCTTGCCGACAAATATTCAAATTTTAGGCCGTTTCAGGCGCAATGTCGAACCAGACCGGGCCGCGTCATTTTCACAGCCGCCCCCTGCCGCTGCTTCGCGTATCCGGCTCGGCGCGTTGATAAATATGATAAAATAAATATTTGGCAATTCATTTAGCAAGGACAGATCATGAAAGTCGCGCACAATACCGTCGTCACCCTGCACTACACGCTCACCGATGACAGCGGCGAGGTACTCGACAGCAGCGCGGGCGGCGAACCACTGGGCTATCTGCACGGCCACGGCAACATCATCCCCGGCCTGGAAAAGGCGCTCGAAGGCAACAGCGCCGGTTTCCAGTCCTCAGTGACAATCAGCGCCGCCGAGGGCTACGGCGAGAAAAACCCGGACGCCATCTTCGACGCGCCGCGCAAACACTTCCCCAGCGATATGCGCCTCGCGCCCGGCGTACAGGTGCAAACGCAGGGCAATCACGGCCCGATGACTCTCACCATAGTCAAAGTCACGGACGACAGTGTTACGCTGGACGGCAATCATCCGCTCGCGGGCAGGACCCTGCACTTCGACGTAGAGATTCTGGACGTGCGCGATGCCAGTGAGGAAGAGCTGGCGCACGGACACGTTCATGGCCACGGCGGGCATCACATTAAAAAATTATTCTTCGCGGTTTTTTAGCGCCTGAATCTACTCTGCACTCTATATACAGTCACTATGAAGATAGTGACACACAATATATAGTTGTCGAACGCATATCTTCTATTTGATTTGGCAGAAAAATTCACCCCCGCCCGGCCCGCCGCACAGCCAGCGCGCAACATAAAGCTGGACATACGCAAAACCCTTTATTATTGTGTAGCTCACAGGGATGAGCGGCAGCGGCACGTCAACTCACGCCGCTGACTCCTTGTTACTTATGCCAGAGAGGGCGGCACGTGCAGAGAATCCTGGTCGTCAATTCGAAAGGGGGCTGCGGCAAAACCACCCTCACTACGAACCTTGCCAGCTATTATGCCGCGCACGGTTACACCACCGTATTGATGGACCATGACCCGCAAGGCTCCGGCATGAGGTGGCTGAGCCAGCGTCCGGTGGAGCGCCCGCGCATCTACGGCATCGCCCCCCACCAGATGCGCTCCGACATGACGCGCAGTTTCCAGATGAAACTACCGCCGGACACGGAGCGCGTGATTATTGACGTCCCCGCCGGCTTGAGTGATTTAAAGCTCGCCGAACACACCCGGCAGGTGGACGCCATTCTTGTGCCGGTGCTGCCCTCGCCGATTGACATCCACGCCACGGCGCATTTCATCCAGGTGTTGTTGTTGGCAGCCAAGGTGCGCAGCAAAAACATCCGCCTCGCCGTGGTCGCCAATCGCGTGCGCGAGCACACTGAAGTATTTCACAAGCTGGAACGGTTTCTCGCCACCCTCAAACTGCCTTTTGTGGCGAAATTCCGCGACACGCAAAACTATATCCGCGCCGCGCAGGACGGCATCGGTATTTTTGAAATGACCGGCATGACCGCGCAACGCGACCGCGCGCAGTGGTTGTCACTGATCGCCTGGCTGGATCAGAATGAAACCATGGGCCAGGAAGTCGCCTTTCTCAGCAGCTACCGCGCCAACGCCGGCAATCCATTGTAGGGAGCGGTTTACGGGCGGCTATAGGGGCTCGACGGTTTTACCGGGAGCAAAACCGGATGCGTGAAGCGCGCCCGCAGGGCGACGGCCAGGATGGCCGTCGCCAACCCCGGCCTCAGCATTTCAAATGGCGAGGCCGGTGGTTGCCAAATGCACAGCAACTTCCGGAAGAGAAATTGAAACGTATGAATACTGGTGGCTATGGGTGGGCTCGAACCACCGACCTCAGCATTATGAGTGCCGCGCTCTGACCAACTGAGCTACATAGCCTTGAAACAGTGGCGAGTGACGAGTAGCGAGGGGCGAGTAAAAACAAAAATAAACGTTTTTCTTGGATTGTCCGGCTAGTTATTATAAACGTCCCTCGCTACTCGCTACTAGCCACTCGTTACTGTATTTTACACATTAAACCTGAAGTGCATCACGTCGCCGTCCTGCACCACGTATTCTTTGCCTTCCAGACGCCACTTGCCCGCTTCCTTGGCGCCCTGTTCGCCGCGGTGCTTAATAAAGTCGTCAAAGGCAATCACCTCGGCACGGATAAAGCCGTGCTCGAAATCCGAGTGGATTGCACCCGCCGCCTGCGGCGCAGTGGCGCCTATGGACACGGTCCAGGCGCGCACCTCTTTTACGCCGGCGGTAAAGTAGGTCTGCAAACCCAACAACTGGTATCCGGCGCGGATCACGCGGTTCAGGCCCGGCTCTTCCAGGCCCAGTTCCTTTAGAAACTCCACCTTCTCGTCATCCGCCAGTTCCGCGATCTCGGACTCGATGGCGGCGCATACCGCGACCGCCGCCGCACCTTCCTGCGCGGCGTGATTGCGCACCAGGTCGAGATACGGATTATTGGTAAAACCGTCCTCGGCCACGTTGGCCACATACAAGGCCGGCTTGGCGGTGAGCAACTGAAACTCGCGCAGGTGTTTTCTTTCATCGGCTGTAAGCGCGAGCGCGCGCACCGGCTTGCCCTCATTCAAACACGCATGCACCCGCTCCAGCAGCGCCTTCTGCACCAGCGCTTCCTTATCGCCCGCCTTGCTTGCCTTGCCCGCGCGCAGCAATGCCTTGTCCACGGTGTCGAGATCGGCCAGCGCCAATTCGGTGTTGATGACTTCGATATCCGACAGCGGCGCGACCTTGCCCGCCACGTGCACCACGTTGGCGTCTTCGAAGCAACGCACCACCTGCGCGACGGCGTCGGTCTCGCGGATGTGCGCGAGGAATTTGTTGCCCAGTCCCTCGCCCTTGGAGGCGCCCGCCACCAGTCCCGCGATGTCCACGAACTCGATCACGGTCGGCACCACTTTCTGCGGCTTGACGATGGCGGACAGCGCATCGAGCCGCGGGTCGGGCACCGGCACGATGCCGACGTTAGGCTCAATGGTGCAGAACGGATAATTCTCCGCCGCGATGCCCGCCTTGGTGAGCGCGTTGAACAAGGTGGACTTGCCCACGTTGGGCAGGCCGACAATACCGCACTTGAATCCCACTGGAAGTTTTCCTTTATGGTTTGCCGGTATGCAACTGCTGCATCGCCTTCTCCACCGCTCCGCCGAGTATCAGCGGCAGCGCCGCGTGCGCCGCGCTGAGCGCGCCATCGAGCAGTTCCTGCTCGTCCTTCGGCGCACGCTGCAACACGTAATCCGATACATCGCCCTCCTTGCCGGGATGACCGATGCCTATGCGCAGGCGCAGGAAATTCGGGCCCAGTTGCGCGATGATGTCGCGCAGACCGTTGTGTCCGCCGTGGCCGCCGCCCTGCTTCAAACGCACCACGCCCGGCGGCAGGTCAAGATCGTCATGCGCGACCAGGATATTTTCCACGGGGATTTTGTAGAAGGAGGCGCAGGCCTGTAACGCCGAGCCGCTCTTGTTCATATAGGTGGCAGGCTTGAACAACCAATGCTCACCCGCCGCCGAACTGAACCTGCACGCCTCGCCCTGGAATTTCGCCTCGCGCTGGAAGTGAGCGCGCCGTTCACGCGCCACGGCGTCCACAAACCAAAACCCGGCGTTGTGCCGGGTTTGGGTGGATGCGGCGCCGGGATTGCCCAGCCCGGCAATAAGTTGAATCGGCAACGCGGCGCGTCCCGGCGAGCGTTATTCCTTCTTGCCGCCCGCTGCCGGCTTGGCCTCGGCGGCGGCTGGCGCAGCGGCAGGCTGACCTTCGGCAGGCGCGACCTCCGCCACCACAGGCTTTTCTTCCTCGACCACGCGCGGCATGTGGATCGAGGCCACGGCGCGGTCGTCGCCATGCGCCAGCGCCACCAGTTCCACGCCTTCCGACAGCTTCAGGTGGGAAAGATGCACCGACTCGTTCAACTTCACCTGCGACAAATCCACCTCGATGAACTCCGGCAGATGCTGCGGGAAGCAGGACACTTCCAGGTCGCTGATCAGATGCGACACCACGCCGCCCGACTGCTTCACGCCCGGCGCAATATCGGCGCCGGTGAAGTGCAGCGGTACGCGCATGCGCAGTTTCTGGGTGGCGCTCACGCGCTGCAAATCCAGGTGCACGATGCGCGGCTTGTGCGGATGGCGCTGCAAATCGCGCAACACCGCCTTTTCTTCCTTGCCGTCCAGCTTGACGGTGAGGATGTGCGAGTAAAACGCCTCGTGCTCCAAATGCTTGAGCAGCGAATTATGCTCCAGTATCACGGATACGGCGGGCTTTTCGCCGCCGTAGATGATGCCCGGCACCTTGTCCGCGCGACGCAGGCGGCGGCTCGCACCCTTGCCCTTGGCGTTGCGCGTTTCTGCAACCAGTTCGAAATCAATAGCCATGGTTATCTCCAGTCAAGTTATTAAGGCACGCGCCCGCGACCAGACGCATACCGTGAAAAAGCTGATTATTATAACAGGAATGCAGGGGGCGGGGAACGGGACTAGTGCAGTGCGGCTTGGCGCTGCGGCCCAAATCCCCGGCCGTTCGGCCCTTCGACGGAGCCCTGAGCTCCGTCGAAGGGCTCATGGCCACCCCCTTTTCAAAGGGGGTCGAGCGCAGCGAGGGGGTTGAGCAAGAAAACACTAATCCATAAACAGCGAGCTGACCGACTCTTCGCGGCTGATGCGGCGTATGGTCTCGGCCAGCATCTCGGCGATGCTGAGCTGGCGGATGCGCTTGCAATTTCTGGCCTCAGGACGCAAGGGTATGGTGTCGGTGACGACCAGTTCGTCGAGCATGGATTTTTCGATGTTGGCCACGGCCGGGCCGGACAGCACCGGGTGCGTGCAGTAGGCGACGACCTTGGCCGCGCCCTTTTCCTTCAACGCGCGCGCCGCCTCGCACAGCGTGCCGGCGGTGTCCACCAGGTCGTCCACCAGTATGCACGCGCGACCTTCCACGTCGCCGATCACGTTCATCACCTTGGCCTCGTTGGGGCGCGGGCGGCGCTTGTCTATGATGGCGAGCTCGGCATCGTCCAGGTTTTTGGCGATGGCGCGTGCGCGCACCACGCCGCCCACGTCGGGCGACACCACGATCAGGTCATTGGATTTGTGCTTCCACACGTCGCCCAGCAGCACCGGCGAGGCGTACACGTTGTCCACCGGAATATCGAAGAAGCCCTGTATCTGGTCGGCGTGCAAATCCACCGTGACCAGCCGGTCAACGCCCACGCTCTCGAACATGTTGGCCACCACCTTGGCGGTGATCGGCACGCGCGCGGAGCGCGGCCTGCGATCCTGGCGCGAGTAACCGAAGTAGGGAACAACGGCGGTGACGCGGTAGGCGGAGGAGCGGCGCATGGCGTCTATCATCACCAGCAGCTCCATGAGATTGTCATTGGTCGGCGCACAGGTGGGCTGTACCACGAACACATCCTGGCCGCGCACGTTTTCCATGATCTCGACCAGCACCTCGCCGTCGCTGAACCGGCCCACCACGGCCTTGCCCAGCGGCAGGTTGAGATAATTGGCGATGCTCTCGGCCAGCGGCCGGTTGGCATTGCCGGAAAACACCATCATCTTGCCGTCACTCACAATTTTCCCCTTCGCCTCTATAAGATTGTGATGGCTATCCTTACTTTACTTTGGCTGGGGTGCCAGGATTCGAACCTGGGAATGCCGGAATCAAAATCCGG
>JAMCTV010000071.1 GCA_023381235.1 Gammaproteobacteria bacterium | reverse complement strand
CGTGGTAAGCGACCTCGCGCGCGCGGAGCAGGAGCTGGCGGCGCTGGAGTTTCAGCGCATGTTCTCCGGCAAGATGGACAGCGCCAACGCCTACCTGGATATTCAATCCGGCTCCGGCGGCACCGAGGCGCAGGACTGGGCGCAAATGCTATTGCGCATGTATCTGCGCTGGGGCGAGCGGCACGGTTTCGACGTGGAGGTGCTGGACGAGTCGCCGGGCGAGGTCGCGGGCATCAAGGGCGCGACGATCAAGTTTGCGGGGCCGTACGCCTACGGCTGGCTGCGCACCGAGAGCGGCGTGCATCGTCTGGTGCGCAAGTCGCCGTTCGATTCCGGCAATCGCAGGCACACCTCGTTCGCCTCGGTGTTCGCGTATCCGGAGGTGGATGAGAGCGTGGAGATAGACGTCAACCCCGCCGATCTGCGCATAGACACCTATCGCGCGAGCGGCGCGGGCGGGCAGCACGTGAATCGCACCGAGTCGGCGATACGCATCACGCACCTGCCGACCAACACCGTGGTGCAGTGCCAGAGTGACCGTTCGCAGCACAAGAACCGCGCCACGGCGATGAGCCAATTGAAGGCGAAGCTTTACGAACTGGAAATGAAAAAGCGCAGCTCGGAGCGCCAGGCGCTGGAGGAATCCAAATCGGACATCACCTGGGGCAGCCAGATACGCTCTTATGTGCTCGACCAGTCGCGCATCAAGGATTTACGCACCGGCGTGGAAAAGGCCAACACCCAGGCGGTGCTCGACGGCGATCTGGATGACTTTATTGAGGCGAGTTTGAAACAGCAAGTAGCAAGTGACAAGTAGCAAGTGGCAAGGCTGAAGAATTGTTTTATTACGAATGGAGAGTTTTTCTTGCAACTTGAAACTTGCTGCTTGCTACTGTAATTGGTATGACCAACGACAATAACAATATCTCCTCTGACGAAAGCGCCGAAATAGCCCAGCGCCGCGCCAAGCTCGCCGCGCTGCGCGAGAAAGGCGATCCGTTCCCGGTTGATTTCCGGCGTAACGTGCTGGCGGGCGAGCTGCACGCCGAGTACGGGGAGAAGGACAACGTTACCCTGGAGGTTCAGCCGGTGCGTGTCAAAATCGCCGGGCGCATGATGGCCAAGCGCGTGATGGGCAAGGCCAGCTTCGCCCAGCTACAGGACATGTCGGGGCGTATCCAGTTGTTCGTGCAACGCGATACGTTAAACGAGGTGTACGAGGAATTTAAAAGATGGGATGTGGGTGACATCCTCGGCGCGGAAGGCGTGTTATTTAAAACCAGGACCGGCGAGCTTTCGGTGCGCGTGGACGACATCCGCCTGCTCACCAAGGCGCTGCGTCCGCTGCCGGAAAAGTTTCACGGCCTGGTGGATCAGGAAACGCGTTATCGTCAGCGCTATCTGGACCTCATCATGAATGAGCCGACACGCAGCACCTTCCGCGTGCGCTCGCGCACCGTGTCCTTCATCCGCCAGTTTCTTGAGGCGCGCCAATTCATGGAGGTGGAGACCCCCATGATGCAGGCCATCCCCGGTGGCGCCACCGCACGCCCATTCATCACTCATCATCACGCGCTGGATATGCAACTGTTCCTGCGCGTGGCGCCGGAACTGTATTTGAAACGTCTGGTGGTGGGCGGCTACGAACGCGTGTTCGAGATCAACCGCAATTTCCGCAACGAAGGTCTCTCCACCAAACACAATCCCGAATTCACCATGCTGGAATTTTATCAGGCCTACGCCGATTACCACGAGTTGATGGATTTGACCGAGGAAATGCTGCGCGCCCTGGCGCAGGAGATCAGCGGCCAAAGCGCGATCACGTATCAAGGCGAGACCTATGATTTCGGCAAGCCGTTTGCGCGCCTGACGCTCAAGGAATCCATACTGCGCTTCAACCCTCAGCTCAAGGCCGCCGACGTCGAGACCTTGGAGCGCGCGCGCCAGACCGCCGCCGCGCTCAACATCCCGCTCAAGCCCAACTACGGCGTGGGTAAAATCCAGATGGAAATGTTTGAAAAAACCGTGGAGCCGAAGCTCAAGGACCCGACTTTCGTCACTGAACATCCGGTCGAGGTATCACCCCTCGCGCGGCGCAACGCGCAAAACCCCTTCGTCACCGACCGCTTCGAACTGTTCATCGGCGGGCGCGAAATCGCCAACGGATTTTCCGAATTGAACGACGCCGAAGACCAGGCCGAGCGCTTCCGCAAACAAGTGCAGGAAAAAGAAGCGGGCGACGAAGAGGCCATGCACTTCGACGAGGACTACATCCGCGCCCTCGAACACGGCATGCCCCCCACCGCGGGTGAAGGCATCGGCATAGACCGGCTGGTGATGCTGTTCACCGACTCCCCCTCGATCCGCGACGTGCTGCTGTTCCCCCACATGCGCCCGGAGGCGTGAGTTTAATGATGCTTGTGCTGGCGCTGAGTTGCATATAACGCGCGCATAAAAACGGGGCTTGCGCCCCGTTTTTATTTTACTCAGCTACATTTTTAAAAGACTATTATGCGCGCCGGTCTGCGCTGCGGCGGTTGCCGGAGCGCGCAGAGGAGGGGGCGTGGAAACGTCCCTTGCTGCTGCTCTTCTTGCCGAAGGCCGGTTTAAAGCCGCCCTTGAAGTTGCCGCCCTTGCCCGCTGCGCTTTTGTGTCCGTGATTGCGGCGCGGGGCGGGGCGGGATGCGTTGGCTTCGGGCACGCTGGGTTCGAGGCCGGGCAGGATTTTCCGCTCCAGGCGCGCGCCGGTGAGGCGTTCGATGCCGCCGAGTTTGCCCCAGTCCTGCGGGCCGATGAGCGACACGGCCATGCCGAAGGCGCCGCCGCGGCCGGTGCGGCCGATGCGGTGCACGTAATCTTCGGCCACCATGGGCAAATCAAAGTTGATGACATG
>JAMCTV010000070.1 GCA_023381235.1 Gammaproteobacteria bacterium | reverse complement strand
GGCATTATCAGATGTATTTCGGCGGCGACGGTCGCACGGGGGGCGGTCTCGGCTTCAAGAGCGTGTCGGTGCCCGCACAGCGCGTGGAGACCGCCATCGCGCGCATCATGGGAGACGAAGGCTTGAGCGACATCCGCACCACGCAGGATCAGAACCTGCTGATTATGAACGTGCCGGATGCGCGCATCGAGGCGATACGCCGGGCGCTTGCGCCACTGGGTCTCGCTGCGCCCAAGACTGGCGATGACGTGGTCGCCTGCCCCGGTACCTCTACCTGCCGCTTGGGGATAACCTCCAGCAAAGTCATCGGCGCCAAGATTTCCGGCGGTGAGTCCGATCTTCGTATCCGCGCCAGCGGCTGCCACAATGGCTGCGCGCAGCCGGAGACCGGCGACATCGGCATTTACGGCGAAGGCAATCGCCTGCACGGCAAGCTGGTGCCGCATTATCAGATGTATTTCGGCGGCGACGGTCGCACGGGGGGCGGTCTCGGCTTCAAGAGCGTGTCGGTGCCCGCACAGCGCGTGGAGACCGCCATCGCGCGCGTGCAGGAAGCCTATGCAAAAGAGCGTGTGAACGGCGAGACGTTTTTCCACTGGACGCGGCGGCGCGGCAAGGACTCCTTCAAGGATCTGCTCGCCGATCTTACTGTGGTCAAACCTGAAGAAGTGCCCGCGCTGCTCAGCGATCACGGCGGTGAAGGCGCGTTCAAGGTGCTGCAACTGGGCGGCGGCGAGTGCGCGGGCGCGGCGCAGGAGCTGGTGTCTTCGCGTTTCGCCGAGGCCGCTTATGAGCGCAGTTGCCGCAACGCCTTCATTTACCAGCACAAGCTGCTTGACGCCACCGAGTGCGCCGAGGCCATGGCGCGCCTGGTCGGGCAGTCGTTGCTGTTTGTGACCGGGCAGAAATCACTCGACGACCTGAGCGCCATTGCCCAAAACGTGCGCGCGCAGTTGCAGGAATTGCGGCCGGAATACCTGCCGCTCGCCGACAAGCTTGGCGAGTTCGCGCAGGCGTTACCGGCGCTCAAGGAGGGTCAGGACGAGGCGCGCTTTAACGCGCTCATGACCGCCCTCGATGAGTGGATGGCGCAGGCCGCGCGCGCATGCGAGGCGTTTGATCCGCAGCTTGATCTATCCGCCACGCTGCCGCCGGTCAATACGCCGGTGTACGTGGCGCCAGCCCAGGCGCGCACGGCCAAGGCGCAAAGCGCCGCCGCGGCAAGCAGCGGCGGCGTGACCGCCACCGTGGACTTATCGTCCTACGCCTGCCCGGTGCACTTCATGCGCGCGCGCATCGAACTCGGCAAGCTCAACGACGGCGCGGTGATAGATTTTCTGCTCGAGCCGGGCGACCCCGCGCAACAGGTCTCGGAGAGTTTGCAGAAGGAAGGGCACGTCATTCTGCACGCGCATCCCGACGGCGCGCTGACGCGCGTGCGCGTGCAGAAGGCGCGCGCGGCGGTCCATGCCTGAGCGCATCGTGGCAGGTTCGCGCGACGAAGCCCTGGAGAAAAAAATCGCCGCGCTGGAAAATGCGTTGCGCGACATCTCAAGCGATCATGCGCCCGCCGTGCTTGCCAGCAGCCTGGGCGCCGAGGACATGGTGCTTACCGACGTTATCTGCAAGCACGTGCCCGCGATAGAAATCTTCACGCTCGACACCGGACGTTTGCCGGAGGAGACCTATCGGCTCATCCAGCTTATTCGCAGCCGCTACGGCCGCCCCCTGACGATCTATTTCCCGCGCGCCGAAGCGGTGCAACAGTATGTCGAGCAGCATGGCCCCAATGCCTTTTACGAGAGCGTGGAGTTGCGCAAGGCGTGCTGCTACATGCGCAAGGTGGAGCCGTTGCAGCGCGCCCTGAAAGGCAAACGGGCATGGATCACCGGCCTGCGCCGGCAGCAGTCCGCGGCGCGCAAAGACCTCACCGGTGCGGAATGGGACGAGGAACACGGCCTGCACAAATTCAATCCGCTGCTGGACTGGACGCGCGATGAGGTGTGGAGCTATATCCGCCGCTTCGACGTGCCGTATAATACGTTGCATGACAAGGGTTATGCCAGCATCGGCTGCGCGCCGTGCACGCGCGCCATTACTGCGGGAGAGGACGAACGCGCTGGCCGCTGGTGGTGGGAACAAGAGAGCGTCAAAGAGTGCGGTCTGCACGTCAAACAGGCGGATGCTGCACCAGCGAGTTCACCAGCAAAATGACACTTTCCGTTAGCTTTATTACTTTCCCCCTCTCACGCGTGTGGGAGAGGGTGGGGGAGAGGGAGTGAAGCAGGATTCATTCACTGACAATGAACGCCATACCATTGAATAATTCATCGGCCGCCGCACCCGGCGCAGCGCTCACCCACCTGCAAGTGCTGGAAAGCGAAGCGATACACATCATGCGCGAGGTGGCGGCCGAGTGCAAAAGTCCGGCGCTGCTGTTCTCCGGCGGCAAGGACTCCATCGTCATGCTGCGCCTGGCGGAAAAGGCGTTTCGTCCAGGCCGCTTCCCATTCCCGCTCATGCATATAGACACCGAGCACAACTTCCCGGAAGTGATCGCGTTCCGCGACAAGCGCGCCGCCGAGTTGGGCGAGCGCCTCATCGTGCGCTCGGTGCAGAATTCGATAGACAAGGGCCGCGTCAAGCTGCGCAGGCCGGATGAAAGCCGCAATGTACACCAAACCGTAACCCTGCTCGACGCCATCCAGGAGTTCGGCTTCGACGCCTGCTTCGGCGGCGCGCGGCGCGACGAGGAAAAGGCGCGCGCCAAGGAGCGTATCTTTTCCTTCCGCGACGAGTTCGGCCAGTGGGATCCGAAAAACCAGCGCCCCGAATTATGGGACTTGTACAACACGCGTGTGCATCCCGGCGAGCACATGCGCGTGTTCCCCTTGAGCAACTGGACCGAGATGGACATCTGGCAGTACATCGCGCTGGAAAAACTGGAAGTGCCGGTGATTTACTATGCCCACCGGCGCGACGTGGTGTGGCGCGACGGCTGGCTGCCGGTGTCGCACCTGGTGCAGCCCGGGGAAGGCGAGCAAATAAAAAATCTCATGGTGCGTTTTCGCACCGTCGGCGACATGAGCTGCACCTGCCCGGTGGAGTCCACCGCCGCGACGCCGGAAGAGATCATCCGGGAAACCGCCGCGACGCGCATCACCGAACGCGGCGCC
This sequence comes from Gammaproteobacteria bacterium, assembly GCA_023381235.1. GTDB lineage: Bacteria > Pseudomonadota > Gammaproteobacteria > SURF-13 > SURF-13 > SURF-13. The sequence goes on along the minus strand of JAMCTV010000070.1, from coordinate 311 downwards.
ACGCGCATGGACGACAAGACCTCGGAAGTCTCGATGGAACTGCGCAAGCGCGAAGGGTATTTCTGATGATGAGTGCGCGCACAGATTATTACTGTGGTCTGCCACGAAAATCCCCCCTCCGCCCCCCCTTTTCAAAGGGGGGTACGGGGGGATTTATGAACGAGCGCAGCCGCTAATGGACTTACTACGCTTCACCACCGCAGGCAGCGTGGACGACGGCAAGAGCACGCTCATCGGCCGTCTGCTGTACGACTCCAAGTCCATCTTCGAGGATCAACTCAGGGCCATCGAACTCACCACGCAGCGCCGTG
>JAMCTV010000069.1 GCA_023381235.1 Gammaproteobacteria bacterium | reverse complement strand
TGCAGCAGCGTCGCAAGTCAGCAGCTTGCGTTGCAAATCACGCGCTGCCTGCTCAAACTGATCCTTGCTGATGCCGCCAGCCGCCAGATCATTCTCCAGCTCAGCAAGCTGGTCCCGGTAAATCCCGGCATTCAGCGCGTCACGCCCAACCGGCGCCTGCTGCTCACGCCGCAGCAGCGGCGGCAATAAAAAAACCAGCGCGATACCGAGCATCAGCGCGGCCACAAACCAGAATGCGCTCATCCCTTGCCCTCGTTTTCAGTCCTGTGCAGCAGCGTCGCAAGTTTCTCCTGTTCGCTGCTCGATAACGGCGCATTGCTCACGCGCTTGCGGCGGCGCGCCATGTACACCATGAGCAACCCGCCGCCCAGCGCCATGAGTACGAACGGCCCGAACCACAGCGCCGCGGTGACGGGCTTGAACGGCGGACGGAAGCGCACAAAGTCTCCGTAGCGCGCCGTCAGATACTCCATGATCTCCCGGTCGCTCTTGCCCTGCTCCATCATGGCGCGTACCTGATTGCGCAAATCCTTGGCCAGATCGGCGTGCGAATCGGCGATGCTTTCGTTCTGACATACCAGGCAGCGCAACTCGGACGTAAGCGCCCGGTAACGCGCCTCCAGCTGTTCATTTTGTTGTTCCGTTCCGGCGGCCCACAGGGAAAACGTGCACAGCAGGAGACCTACGGTGAGTGCGCTTCTCATCCTTGCAGCTTCCTTATCAGCGGCAGCACGGTATTTTCCAGATTGTCCTCGGTGAGAGGGCCGATCACCTTGTAGCGAATCACGCCCGCACGGTCTATGACATAAGTTTCCGGCACGCCGTATACGCCGTAGTCTATGCCCACGTTGCCCTGTTCATCGAACGCGCTTGCCGTATAAGGGTTGCCGAGGCCGTTCAGCCAGCGCAATGCGTCTTCACGCGTATCCTTGTAATTCAGGCCGTAAATCGGCACCTGCCCGGTCCGGGCCAGTTCCACCAGCAACGGATGCTCTTCGCGGCACGCGGCGCACCACGAGGCCCACACGTTGAGCAGGGTGACCTGCCCCAGCAAATCCTTGCGCGCGATTTGTGCGGCGGGATCATCCAGCCGTGGCAGAGTGAACTCCGGCGCGGGTTTGTCAATCAGCGGCGAAGGCACCTCGCGCGGATTGAGATAAAGCCCGGCCCACAGCAGTCCCACCAATACAGCGAATATCCCCAAAGGGACGAGATAGCGCGCTTTCATAAGGTCATCGCGCCAATGCAGGTTGTGCAGGCGCGCCTTGCGCCGTGTAATCCGGCGCACGGCGCGTGGCCAGACGGTAACGCCGGTCGCTCGCGGCGAGCAGACCGCCGAAAAACATCATCAGCGGCCCCGTCCAGATCCATTGCACGAACGGCTTGTAATAAAGGCGCAGGCTCCACGCCTCGCCGCTCACCGGCTCGCCCAGCGCAACGTACAGGTGGCGCAGGAATCCTGCGTCTATGTCCGCCTCGGTGGTGGGGTTGCGCTGCACCAGATAGACACGCTTCTGCGGGCGCATCACCAGTATCTCCTTGCCGTTTTTGCTCACCTGCACCACACCCTGTTTGGCCTGATAGTTGGGGCCGGTGACGTCTTGCACTCCGTCGAACCTGAAATTGTAACCGGCCATTTCCACGCTTTGGCCCGGCTCCATGCGCAACTCTTTTTCCTGGCTGTAGCCGCCGGAGATGCACACGCCAAGGGCGAATGCCGCCACGCCCAGGTGCGCGAATAACATGCCGTAGTAACCGCGCGGGACATTGACCAGTCCTTGCGCCAGACCGCGCATCCCATTGCGCCCGGCCACATCCCATAGATTCTTCAGGCTGGACGTGATGATCCACAGCCCCATGAACAGTCCGAGGCTAATCATGGGCGACCATTTGCCCAGCGCCACCGGCAGCAGCAGTGCGGTGACCACGCTCACCAGCAACGCCCAGCGCAGGCGCGCCAGCAGTTCCGGTACGCTCGCCTGTTTCCAGCGCGCGACGGGGCCGACGCCCATGAGAAAGATCAGCGGCGTCATGAGCGGTATGAAGATGGCGTTAAAATACGGCGGGCCGACGGAGATTTTGCCCAGCCCCAGCGCATCCACAATCAATGGATACAGGGTGCCGAGCAGCACGCTGGCCGAGGCCACCGCCAGCAGCACGTTGTTGCCGAGCAGCATGGCCTCGCGCGACACCAGCGCGAAATCGCCGCCCAGTCCCACCTTGGGCGCGCGCCAGGCATAAAGTGCGAGCGAAACGCCCACCACCACGCCGAGGAAAATTAAAATAAACAAGCCGCGCTCCGGATCGGTGGCGAAGGCGTGCACCGAGGTGAGCACGCCGGAGCGCACCAGGAAGGTGCCGAGCAGCGAGAGCGAGAACGCGAGTATCGCCAGCAGCACGGTCCAGCTTTTGAAACCGCCGCGCTTCTCCGTGACCGCGAGCGAGTGAATCAGCGCGGTGCCCATGAGCCAGGGCATGAAGGAGGCGTTTTCCACCGGGTCCCAGAACCACCAGCCGCCCCAGCCCAGTTCGTAATAGGCCCACCAGCTGCCGAGCGCGATGCCGATGGTCAGAAACATCCAAGCCACCGCGGTCCACGGCCGCGACCAGCGCGCCCAGGCGGCGTCGAGCTTGCCGCCCAGCAGCGCCGCAATGGCGAAGCTGAATGCGACGGAAAATCCAACGTAGCCCATATACAGCATGGGCGGGTGCGCGATGAGCCCGAAGTCTTGCAGCAGCGGGTTGAGCTCGCGTCCTTCAGCGGCGGCGGGCAGCAGGCGCTCGAATGGATTCGAGGTAAGCAGCATGAACAACAGGAATCCGGCGCTGATGAAGCCCATTACGCCCAGCACGCGCGCCACGAAGTCTTCCGGCAAGTTGCGGCTGAAAAACGACACCGCCACCATCCAGATGCTGAGGATGAACGCCCACAGCAACAGCGAACCTTCATGCGCGCCCCACACCGCGGTGACGCGGTAATACCAGGGCATGGCGGAGTTGGAGTTGCTCGCCACGTACAGCAAAGAGAAATCATTGACGGCGAAGGCTTGGGTCAGGCAGGCGAACGCCACGAATAAAAATACAAACTGCGCACGCGCTGCGGGCCGCGCCACCGCCATCCAGGACGGGATGCCGCGCGCCGCCCCTGCAAGAGGCAATATGGTTTGCACCAGGGCAATACCGAGCGCAACGATGAGCGCGAAATGGCCGATCTCAGGTATCATTTGTTCAAGCCTCCTTCCATCACGGTAGTGCTGAATTGCGGTGTGTTGCCGCCTGCCTGCTTGAGCGCCTCGGCCACTTCCGGCGGCATATAATTTTCATCGTGCTTGGCCAGCACCTCGTCGGCCATGAACACGCCTTCGTTGTTGAGCCTGCCCTGCGCCACCACGCCTTGTCCTTCGCGGAACAAATCCGGCAGGATGCCCTTATAGATCACCGGCACGCTTTTCACGTTGTCCGTCACCATGAAATGCACGGTCAGGCCGTCGTCCTCGCGCTTGACGCTGCCCTGCTCCACCAGGCCGCCCAGGCGCAGGTTGCGTTCGTGCGCCTTCTCCACCGTGGCGAGTTGGCTGGGGCCGTAGAAGAACACCATGTTACCGCGGAAGGCGTTGAGCGTAAGCGCGGCGGCGACGCCCACGCCCAGCAAGATCAAGGCCACGAACATCAGACGGCGGCGGTGGCGCGGGGTCATGCGCGGCTCCTGTCGCGTTGCGCAGCGCGCAGTATGGCACGTAGTGCTTTGCGCTGTTGCTGCCGCGCCAGCATCACGTTCAGGGCCAGCACCACCAGCGTGACGCCATAGGCGCCCCATACATAAAGGGCGTAGCCATCCATTTGGAAAAATTCAGCGATATTCATTGCCGCTCCTGAAAAAATCCCTGCCTGCCAGCGCCTGCGCCAGCTCCTGCACCCAGGCGTTGTTGCGCTCGCGCTCCAGCACTTCGGCGCGCGTGCGCATTAAAAGTATCACAACGTAAAGCAGCTTGAAGCCGAGCGCCATGATGAGCAGCGGCCACAACATGCTGAGATGGATGGTGGACATGCCCACGCCGAGGCTCTGCGGCTGGTGCAGAGTGTTCCACCACTGCACCGAATAATAGATGATGGGCACGTTGACCGCACCCACGATGGCAAGCACGGCGGAGGCGCGCGCCGCAAGACGGCGGTCCTCAAACGCGGATTGCAGGGCGATATAGCCAAGGTAGAGAAACAGCAGTATCAGTTCCGAGGTGAGGCGCGCATCCCACTCCCACCAGGTGCCCCACATCGGTTTGCCCCACAGCGAGCCGGTGACCAGGGTGATGAAGGTGAAGGACGCGCCGATAGGCGCGGAAACAGCGGCCACGATGTCGGCGAGCTTGATGTTCCAGATGAGCCCTATGGCCGCCGCCACCGCCATCAGCAAATAAATGAACATCGAGTTCCACGCGCTCGGCACGTGGATGTACATGATGCGCACGGTTTCGCGCTGCTGATAATCGGCCGGCGAGGTAACAAGGCCGAGATACAGGCCCATCACAATCAGCAGCACGGTCGCGCCTGCCACCCAGGGCAGCAACTTGCCCGACACGCTGTAAAAATACTTCGGCGAACCGAATTTGTGTATCCAGAGCCACATGGCGTTATTCCACGCTGATGCGCAGCGCAGCGCCCGCCGCCCACGGCGCCAGCGTCACGGCGAAGGCCAGCAGCGCGCCCAGGATAGAAAGGTGCTCGCCGACGGAGAGACCCGCCGCCGCGCTGTCCACCGCGCCCGCGCCCATGATGAGCACCGGGATGTACAACGGCAGCACCAGCAGCGACAGCAACACGCCGCCGCGGCGCAGGCCCACGGTGAGCGCCACGCCGATGGCGCCAATCAGGCTCAACACCGGCGTACCGAGCGCGAGCGTTATCAATAACACCAGTATGGCCTCGTTGGGTAGATGCAGCCACAGCGCCAGTATCGGGGCGAGCAACAGCAAGGGCAGGCCGGACAACAGCCAGTGCGTGAGCGCCTTGGCCAATACGATGATGAATACAGGCTGGGGAACGAGCAGCAGTTGTTCCAGGGAGCCGTCTTCAAAGTCGGAATGAAACATGGCCTCCAGTGACAGCATTGCCGACAGCAGGGCCGCAACCCACAGCACGCCGGGCGCGAGCTTTTGCAGCAGATTGGGCGCCGGCCCCAGTCCCAGCGGGAACAGCGTCACCACGATGACAAAAAACACCAGGGGATTGAGCACCTGCGCGCGGCGGCGCAGCGCCAGCAGCAGATCTCGCCTGATCAGCGTGCCTAACGCGCCCCACACACCCGTTGCCCCACTCATCAACGCAACTCCAAACGGATAATATTCACTTCGGTCACGCGCACCTCATGGTGCGTGCTCACCAGCGCCATGCCGCCTTGCGCCAGATGCCGCTCCAGCATTTTTTCCACCAGCATGACGCCGTCCGTATCGAGGGCGGTGAACGGCTCATCCATCACCCACAAGCGCGCCTGAGTGACCAGCAGCCGCGCCAGGGCCACCCGGCGGCGCTGCCCGGCGGACAGGGTGCGCGCCGGCGCGTCTTCAAATCCGGCCAGCCCAACGTCATATAACGCGTCATCCAGGGTAACGGCCGATTGCGCGCCGGCCAGATCGCGCGCGATCTGTAAATTTTCATAAGGCGTAAAATCGCCTTTCACGCCGTGGTTGTGACCGAGATACATCAGTTCCGCGCAGTAACGCTCGCGCGCCTTGCCGATCTCTTCGCCGCGCCAGCGCACCACGCCGGCGCTGGGCTGCGCCAGTCCGCACAGAATACGCAGCAGGCTGGTCTTGCCACTGCCATTAGGCCCCTCCACCAGCATTAGGTTCCCGGCATCCAGACTGATGTTCAGCCCGCTGAACAACAGCCTGTCGCCGCGCTCGCAGGCCAGATTTTCCGCCGTCAGCGCGGGCTGATCTTCATCGGCCGCAACGAGCGGGTTGTATTCACGCGGAGATTGGCGCACGGACGTTCCCATCGGGTTCAAATAGCGCCGGATGCGCGGCGTTTCGGCTCACGGAAATCCAAGGTAGACCAGGCCCAAGCTCATGGAGACAAACTGCTAAAATTTTAACACAAAAGTTACATTTTTACCTTAAAAAACCGTATCCTGTTTAGTTCATTAAGCAAGCCGGGGACCCAAGGGGGAATGATTCGCCATGACCTCAACACGGTGAAGGATTTTGAGTTGTTCAGCCCCGAAAACGCTCACGGCGGTCTGATGAGCGAAGATGTGCCGAAGAAAATTCGGCCAAGTCTAAATTTCTTCGGTGCACGCCAAGCGTGATGCACGCGGCGGCGAATTTATTTGATGTACCGAGAGAGAAATTCGGCCAGAGCCGGCTGGGTGAGGCGCGTCTGCATGATATCTTCGCGCAAGTATTTGACGCTGATCTCGCCCGCCGCGGCTTCTTCGTCACCCAGAATCAGCGCAAAATGCGCTCCGCTCTTGTCGGCGTGTTTTAACTGGCTTTTGAACCCGCCGCCGCCACAGTGGACAATCAGGCGCAGCAGCGGCAGCGCGTCACGCAACTGCTCGGTCAGCGCCACGCCCTGCCGCTCCGCCGCCTCGCCCACCATCACCAGATAGGCGTGCGGTTCGGCGGCAGGCAGCGTAGGGTTGTTTTCCATCAACAGCGCCGCCAGGCGTTCCATGCCCATGGCAAAACCCACCGCCGGTGTGGCGCGCCCGCCGATTTGCTCCACCAAGCCGTCATAGCGCCCGCCCGCGCACACCGCGCCCTGCGCGCCGAGGCGCTGTGTGATCCATTCGAACACGGTGCGGTTGTAGTAATCCAGACCGCGCACCAGGCGCGGGTTGATCTGATAGCGCACACCGGCGGCATCCAATTGTTTGCACAGCGCATTGAAATGCGCCTGCGACTCCGCATCGAGGTGGTCTGAAAGGCGCGGGGCGTTTTCAATCAGCGCCTGCATGGCGGGATTTTTGCTGTCCAGGATGCGCAGCGGATTGGCGTGCAGGCGGCGTTTGCTGTCTTCATCCAGTTCACTTTCATGCGCGGAGAAGTAACGCACCAATTCGCCGCGATAGGCGGCGCGCGCCTCGGCCGAGCCGAGCGAGTTAATTTGCAGCGTGAGATCGGCGATGCCGAGCCTGCGCCACAGGCGCGCGGTCATGAAGATCAGTTCCGCGTCTATGTCCGGCCCCGCGTAGCCGAACACCTCGACGCCGATCTGATAAAACTGGCGGTAGCGTCCCTTTTGCGGGCGCTCGTGGCGGAACATGGGACCGCCGTACCACAAACGGTGGGTCTGGTTGTGCAGCAGGCCGTGTTCGATGGCGGCGCGCACACAGCCCGCCGTGCCTTCCGGGCGCAGGGTCAGGCTGTCGCCGTTACGGTCGGCGAAGGTATACATCTCTTTTTCGACAATGTCTGTCGCCGCGCCGATGGCGCGTGCGAACAGTTCAGTCTGTTCCACAATAGGCAGGCGGATTTCCCGGTAGCCGTAACCCTCCAGCACGGCGCGCACAGTGTGTTCGAGATGACGCCAATAGCGCATCTCCTGCGGCAGGATGTCCTTCATGCCGCGGATGGATTGGATGGAGTTCATAAAGACAGTGGCAAGTTGCAAGTAGCAAGTGTCAAGGAAAACTTGTTACACATAACGGCAAAAATTAGTTTTATGGTTTTTACTTGCTACTTGCTGCTTTAGTAATAGGAATCACAGGATGATGACGTTCGTGTCCACCCAATTCCTGACGCAATTTAATTTTGGCGCGTATCGCCCTCTCCAATTCATCCACCAGTTGCTCGTTGCTCACCTTGTGATCCGGCCTGCCGTCAACATATAGCAGATTGGGCGCGCCGCCCGCGAGACCGATGGCCGCCTCGCGCGCCTCGCCCGGGCCGTTCACCACGCAGCCGATCACCGCGACATCCATCGGCTCCAGCACGTCTTCCAGCCGCGCCTCCAGTTCGTTCACCGTCTTGATGACATCGAACTCCTGGCGCGAGCATGAGGGACAGGCGATGAGATTGATGCCCTTGTTGCGGATATGCAGGGATTTCAAAATATCGAAGCCGACCTTGATCTCCTCCACCGGGTCGGCGGCGAGCGAGACGCGGATGGTGTCGCCTATGCCCTCGGCGAGCAGCATGCCTATGGCGATGGCGGACTTCACTGCGCCGCTGCGAAAGCCGCCCGCCTCGGTGACGCCGAGATGCAAGGGCTGTTCGATCTGCGCGGCCAGCAAGCGGTACGCCTCTATGGTCATGAACGCATCGGAGGCCTTGATGCTGACTTTGAAATCCCTGAAGTTGAGCCGGTCCAGGATTTCCACGTGACGCAGCGCAGACTCCACCATGGCCTCCGGCGTGGGTTCGCCGTATTTCTTTTGCAAATCCTTTTCCAGCGAGCCTGCGTTCACACCGACCCGTATGGGAATGCCGTGGTCGCGCGCGCTTTCCACCACCGCGCGCACCCGGTCCTCGCGCCCGATGTTGCCGGGATTGATGCGCAGGCAATCGGCGCCGAGCTCGGCCACGCGCAGGGCGATTTTGTAATCGAAATGAATATCCGCGACCAGCGGCAGCTTGACCTGTTTTTTTATCAGGCCGAAGGCCTCGGCAGCCTCCAGCGTTGGCGTGGAGACGCGCACGATATCGGCGCCTGCGTTTTCCAGCGCGCGAATCTGCGCCACCGTCGCCGCCACGTCGCAGGTGTCGGTGTTGGTCATGCTCTGCACCGAGACCGGCGCATCGCCGCCCACCGGCACCTTGCCGACCATGATCTGGCGCGAGATGCGCCGTTTAATCGTCCTGGCGTAGTGCATGGCTATTCGGCCGTGACGGACACAATGTCATCCTCTCTGGCCTGCAAGGCAGCGGCGATTTTCTTGTCGAACACAAAGTCGGCCACACTGTTGCGGGCATAAGGTGATTGATCGAACACCTTGCCATTATACTCGATGTTCACCGCGGACGAATTGCCCAAGCGCACCCTGAACGGCAATCGCGGCTGCTCAAAGCGACGGGTCGCACCACCCGTCACCAGCTCATACGCCAGCATTTTCCCGCGCTCGTCCCACACCTCCAGCCATGACTCGGCGCTGAAACGCAGCACCAGCGCGTCAACGGATGTTTCCGCCGGCGGAGCATTCTGCGCGGCTTCGGCGCCAGGCGGTTCAGTCATGGCCGCGGCCTGTTGAGGTGACGCGGGAGCAGGTGAGCTCTTCATATTGAGCGGCTCAGAGTCATTTGCCGTCGCAGCCGCTGGCAACGGTGCGGACGGCGCCGCATCTTCGCGGGCGGGAGCCTCGGCCACGGTGCTCATAACCGGCGGCTCATCGCGCCAGGGCGTGTATTGCATCAGCCAGAAACCCGCGCCCGCGAACAACACAAGCAGCGTGATCGCGCACCCTGCCCTCATTATCAGGATGGTTTTTTCGCTTTTATCATAGCGTGTTGTCTGGAGGGGATGGAGGGAAACCGCAGACGGCGCTGCCTGCCTTTCATAGAGCGCGATAAGTTCGGTCTCGGGCAAGGCAAACAAACGCGCGTAGCCGCGCACATAGCCGCGCACAAACACTGCCGCCGGGAATGGCGAGAAATCGTCACACTCCAAAGCCTTGAGGCGCGTTACATCTATGCGCAACTGCTCGGCCACAGCCTCAATTTTCAGACCCTGCGCTTCGCGCGCGCGGCGCAGACGCTGGCCCAGGGTTTCGCTGCCACCTGCATCATGCCCGGCTTGTCCGTCTTGCAGGGTAGGGGTGGACACGTCTGAATGCTTATTTCGCCATACCCGTTTCCTGGAGCAACAGCCTGGCCTCCTCGGACTCGGGGAATTTTCCTTTCAGCAACAGGCTATAACTCGCCAGCGCGTTTTTGTCGCCGAGCTCGCGCTCGACGCGAATACCGAGCCATAAACTGCGCGGCGTGTGCTGCGCGGCTCCCGCATAACGCTGTAAATAGGCGCGCGCGGACGGGTAATTCTGCGCTTCATAACTCAGCAAGGCCATCTGATACAGCGATTCCGGCAAGTTGGGGCTGATGCGCAGCGCTTCGCGGAAATAGCGTTCGGCCTTGGCGCGATCAGGAGCCTCGGCCACGGTGCTCATAACCGGCGGCTCATCGCGCCAGGGCGTGTATTGCATCAGCCAGAAACCCGCGCCCGCGAACAACACAAGCAGCGTGATCGCGCACCCTGCCCTCATTATCAGGGTGGTTTTTTCGCTTTTATCATAGCGTGTTGTCTGGAGGGGATGGAGGGAAACCGCAGACGGCGCTGCCTGCCTTTCATAGAGCGCGATAAGTTCGGTCTCGGGCAAGGCAAACAAACGCGCGTAGCC
>JAMCTV010000068.1 GCA_023381235.1 Gammaproteobacteria bacterium | reverse complement strand
GGATTAGCCTAAGAATTACGCCCCATGCCCACCCAGCCCAGCAAACAACTGGACACCTTCCCCAATCCTACCCCTGAACGCGATTATACCATCCGTATGCGCGTTCCGGAGTTTACTTGTTTGTGCCCCAAGACCGGCCAGCCCGATTTCGCCACCCTGCATGTCGAATACGTGCCCGATGCGCGCTGTATCGAACTGAAATCGTTGAAATTATACATGTGGAGCTACCGCAACGAGGGGGCGTTTCACGAGGCGGTGACCAACCGGATTCTGGACGACCTGGTCAAGGCCTGCGCGCCGCGCTTTATGCGCTTGACCGCCGAATTCTACGTGCGCGGCGGGATTTACACCACGGTCATCGCCGAACACCGTCACCCCGCCTGGCAGCCGCCCGCGCCGGTCACTCTGCCTTAACTTGCGACGTGCAGGGATGCACTAGTGTCGCGGGAGGCAGGATGCCGGGAGCGACCCACTTGCCACTGTATCTAGGAATAGACCTCGGCACCTCCGGTTGCCGCGCCCTGGTTATCAATCAGGCGGGCGCGATTTCTGCCCAGGCGGCACAGCCCCTGCCCGCGCCGGTGCGCGATGGCGCGCGTGTCGGGCAGGACCCGGCGCTGTGGTGGCAAGCGCTCGCCGCCACGCTGCACGAGTTGGCGAGACGCATCCCCCTGCGCGACATCGCCGCGCTCGCCATTGACGGCACCTCCGGCACGCTGCTCATGTGCAACACCTACGGCGCGCCGCTCGCGCCCGCGCTCATGTACAACGACGCGCGCAGCGTGTGCGAGGCGGATTACATTGACGAAGTCGCGCCGCCGGAGAGCGGCGCGCACGGCAGGAGCAGCGCGCTGGCCAAACTGATGAACCTGCAACCCAAGCTTGGCCTGGGCGCACGCTACGCGCTGCCTCCCGCCTCCTGGCTCGCCTACAAGCTTGGCGCGCGTTTAGGCGTCAGCGATGAACACAATTGTTTGAAACTGGGTTACGACGTGATCGCGCGGTGCTGGCCGGACTGGCTGGACCGGCTCGGCATACGGCGCGAACTGCTGCCTCAAGTGGTTGAACCCGGCGCGGACATCGGCGCAGTGCATGAACAAACCTGCACCGAATTCGGCTTTGCGCCCGGCACGCGCATCAAGGCCGGCACCACCGACAGCACCGCGGCCTTTATCGCTACCGGCGCACGCCTGCCGGGCGAGGCGGTCACTTCGCTCGGCTCGACCTTGGTGATGAAGGTGCTCTCCGAGCAGCCCATCTTCGCGCCACAGTACGGCGTGTACAGCCACCGGCTCGGCAAGCTGTGGCTCGCGGGCGCGGGCTCCAACAGCGGTGGCGCGGTGCTGCAACATTATTTTACCGCGCAGCAGATGCAAGCCATGACGGCGCGCCTGCAACCCGACCATCCCACCGGGCTCGATTACTACCCGCTGCTTGTCCCCGGCGAACGCTTCCCCGTCAACGACCCTCATCTCGCGCCGCGACTGGCGCCGCGCCCGGCAGATGACGCGCAATTTTTTCAAGCCATGCTGGAAGGCATGGCGCGCATCGAACGGCAGGCCTACCAGTGTCTGGCCGGGCTCGGCGCACCGTATCCTGTTTCGATACGCAGCGTAGGCGGCGGAGCGCAGAACGAAGCCTGGACCAAAATACGCTCACGCCTGTTGCAAGTTCCCTTGCTAAACCCCGCCCACACCGAAGCCGCCTACGGCGCGGCTTTGCTGGCGCGGGATGGGACTCTGGTAAGCTCCTGAAATAATCAGAGATGTCCGCGGTGCAAATCCCCCGGCCGTTCGACAAGCTCACGCCCACCCCCTTTTGAAAGGGGGTCGAGCGCAGCGAGGGGGGATTTGCCTCCAAGGGGATCGCACGCAGTGCGGAGGGATTTAGCGCGGCAGCGCGTGCAGCAGGCTCACATCCACGTAATGCTTATCCGTCACGGGCAGCCCGCCTTGCAGCACGTCAAACGGCTGATCGGGTTCGCCCAGATGCGTAAGCACCAAGCGTGCGCCGCTGAAGTCATGATCGTGAGTGTAGTCGTTGGTGGTAATCAGCGTGGTAAGTCCCGCCGCGCGCGCAGCGCGCACGCCGTTCCCGGAATCTTCGAAGGCGAGGCATTGCTCCGGGGCCAGACCCAGGTGTTGCAGCGCGTAATGATAAATATCCGGCGCGGGCTTCTTGGCGTCCACCACGTCGCCTGCAGCTACCACCTCGAACCAGGACAGCGGCACCGGTGGCTGCACATTTTCCAATAAGGCCCTGACGTTCTCCGGCGTAGTCGTGGTGGCGATGGCGAGACGCAGGCCCGCAGCGCGCGCCTCGGTGAGCAGGCGCCGCACGCCGCTGCGCAGCGGCACGCCTCCGGCGGCCATCAGCGCGGTATAGTGGCGCGTCTTGGCCTGGTGCAGCGCGGCAATAAATTCCTGCAACTGCGCCGGACGGCGGAACTCCGGGTTGTAGTAATCCAGATAGTGGCGGATGCGCTCCTTGCCGCCGGTGATGGCCAGCAGCTTGCCATACAGCGCCACGTCCCACTCCCAGTCCAGCCCCGCCCCGGCAAAGGCGCGGTTGAAGGCCACGCGATGGCCGTCGCGCTCGGTGTCGGCCAGCGTGCCGTCCACGTCAAAAATCAATGCCTTAAGTTGCGTCATGCCCGGAAAGCCTTTTTTAGCCATTGAAATCCATTGCGGTGCAACCCCATTTCTAGTATATATTGAGGGTTTTGTTGCTGGATTAAAGTTGTAGGAGAGAGATTTAATGCCTGTCGCCAAGTCTGCCAAAAAGACCAAACCCGCCGCCAAGGCCAAGCCGCCGGTGCGGCTCAAGGCCGTTGCCACCAAGGCCCGCAAGGAGACCAGCAAGGCCAAGCCCGCCCCAGCGGTGAAGACCGGCAGCTCGCAGGCCACCCTGCTGGGGTTCAAGCCTTATCATGAGAAGAAGGGTGAGGCTTACATGAACGACAAGCAGGCGCTGCATTTCCGCAGCATCCTGCAGGCCTGGAAAAAGCAGCTTATGGAGGAAGTGGACCGCACCGTGCATCACATGCAGGACGAGGCGGCCAACTATCCCGACCCCAACGACCGCGCCACCCAGGAAGAAGAAATCACCATGGAACTGCGCACCCGCGACCGCGAGCGCAAGCTGATCAAAAAGATAGACGAGGCGCTGGTCAAGCTGGAGTTAAGCGACTACGGCTACTGCGAGGAATGCGGCGTGGAGATCGGCATCCGCCGCCTTGAGGCCCGCCCCACCGCGACCCAGTGCATAGACTGCAAGACCCTGGACGAAATCCGCGAAAAGCAAATGGCCTAATAAGGCAGAGAAAAGAGACAAGAGAAAAGGGGGAATGACCTAAGGGCTAGTTTAGCTTTTACTTCTTGTATCTTTTCTCTTGTATCTTGCCTCTTTTCTCTGCTCTTCAAGCGCAATCTTCGTACACGCGCAGCTTGTTCATGCGCACGAAGTTCAGGATGTATTCATACGCCGCCGGGTCTTTCTCGGTCAGGCTCTTGTCCACCACCAGGCACTTTTCACCGTTGATGACGCGCGGCTGGGCGATCTTGGAGTAGTGCAGGCGGTGATCCGGGCCGAAGGTGGCGAGCGAAGTAGAAATACGCTCGATCCAGTCGCTGGGACGGAATTTCTTGCCGTCTTCGCTGACACCCTCGATGACTAGTTTACACGCTTGATTGGACATCCCTATTCCCGGTTATTCAACGCCGTATCTACCTCCCCCTTCTTGGTTATCGGCTTGGCTCACGCTGACTTTAAGATTCTGGCTAAGAATTAGACAAATTATAAGTCTATTTGTTCAAAACAGCTAAAGTTTGTCCGGATGGCGGGTAATATCCGCACGTCCAAGCAGAGCGCTGACATAATCTTCGTAAGCCCTTTCTGCCGCGTCACGCTGCAACTCGCGCACCAGCGCCAGCCGTTCCGCCGAGTCCAGCGCCGCCGCGTCGCCTTCGCGTACGTTCGTCACCCGCACCAATGCATAGTCGCCGTTGTCCAGCCGCGCGCCGCCGATGGCGGGCTGCGTTTTGGGCAGGGTAAACGCCGCGCGCAATACCGGGGCCAGGGATTTGGCATCTGTCCTCTCCACCATACCCGCCTGTACCCAGACAAAGCCTTGCTGCCTAGCCAGCGCCTCGGCGTCTTCGCCTTGCTGTAAGCGCATTTGCAGTTCTTCGCCGGACTGCCGGGCACGCTGCTGCATGGCCTCCAGCTTCAGTCGGGCGGCGATCTCCGCGCGCACCTGGTCCAGGGGACGTTGTGCCGCTGGCTTGTGCTCCTTGATGCGCAACGCCAGCACGTGATTGGCGCCGATTTCGATCATCTCGCTGTTGTAACCGCGCGCCAGCACCTCGTCGCTGAACGCCGCCGCCGCGACCTTGGGCTCACGCGCGATACCCTCGCCGCCGTTGCGCCCGAACAAGGCACTGGTCTTGAGCGGCAGCTTCAATTCCCGGCTCGCCACGTTGAGCGTATCGGGATTTTCAAACACCAGGTTCTTCAGCGTTTCATACTGCTCGAAAAACTGCTTCTCCACCTCGTGCTGACGCTCCGCCTGCTCCAGCTCGGCGCGCGCCTCCTCAAAACTCTTGCTGCCCGCGGGGCGCGACTCTTCGAGTTTGATTATGTGCCAGCCCAGCGGGCTTAACACCGGCCCGCCCAGCTTGCCCGGCGCGAGCGCAAACACCGCCTCTTCAAACGCCTTGTCCATCACGCCGCGTCCAAACCAGCCGAGGTCCCCGCCCTTGGGCGCGCTGACCGGATCCTGCGAAACCTCGGCGGCGAGCCTGGCGAAATCCGCTCCGCGTTTGAGGCGTTGCAAGATATCCTCGGCCTTGGCCTTGGCCGCGGCACGCGCAGCCTCATCGGCGTTGGCCTCCACGCCGATCAGGATATGGCGCGCGCGGCGCTGTTCGGGGCTGTCATACGCGCCCTGCGCCTTGCGCTCCTCATACTGCTTGCGCAGCGCCTGTTCATCCGGCTTGATCCCGGCCGCAATGTCCGCGCCGGACAACTCCACATACTCGATGTTTACCTGTTCCGGCGCGGTGTAGCGCTCGCGCTGCGCCGCGTAGTAGTCCTGCACCGCCTTGTCGTCCGGCTGCGCGGCGTCTTTAAACGTGTCCGCCGGAATAACGAGGTAGGACACCTCGCGTTGCTGGCGCTGCAGACGCACCGCGGCGTCAAACTGATGCGCGCTGACAAACGCCGTATCGCGCAACCCGGCGAAAAACTGGGCGAACAGCAGGTCATCGCGTTGCAAGGCCTCGAAGCCTTGTTTGGTCAGGCCGGCGCTGCGCAGGATTTGTTCATAACGCGCGTTGGAAAACCGGCCATTGTCCTGAAATTCCGCAAGACCCTGGATATATGCAGCCAACTCGGCGTCGGATACGCGCAGCCCCATGTCGCGCGACGCCTGCTGCGCGACCCGCTCGCGGATCACGCGCTCCAGTAGTTGCTGCTTGAGCCTGGCCTCGTCCTGGAACAGCGTATCGAAGTTGCTGCCCAGCGCCTGGCGCAGACGTTCCCGCTCGCGCTGGTAGACGCGCTGGAAATCATCCAGCTTGATTTCCTCGCCGTTGACGCGCGCCACGCTGGTATCGCCGCCGCCGCCCATGTAGTCCTGTATGCCCCACAGGGCGAAGGTGAGAATGATGAAGCCGATGATGAGCCAAGCGGCCCAGCTCTGGATGTAATTGCGAATGGATTGCAGCATGAAATCTTCAGTCGGAACCAAGATAAAAAGCAGGGCGCATGCATCATGCGCCCTGCTTTACATAACCTCAGGCCCATGCCGCATCAGCGCATCAACATACGCTGTTTTTGGCATGACCTCAGCTTTTCAGGCCCAAGCGCGGCTGCACACCCGCAAGGGCATCAACCGCCGGGAAATGGCGGAGTGGACGGGACTCGAACCCGCGACCCCCTGCGTGACAGGCAG
>JAMCTV010000067.1 GCA_023381235.1 Gammaproteobacteria bacterium | reverse complement strand
GTGGCGCATACGGTGGGCTTGGTGCCGGGCTTGGCGCCGCTGCCGCCGCAGGTGCGGCACGGGGTTTGCGCGGGGACGCGGATGTTGACGCTGGTGCCGTGCACCGCGTCTTCCAGGCTGATGTCCACGTCGCCGTCCAGCACGCGCGCGGCGGTTTCGAGCAGCCTGAGACAGAGATTGACCCCGACGCTCATGTTGGGGGAAAACACGATGGCGACGTCTTGCGCGGCCGCGCTGATTTGCGCGCGCTGTCCGGAGGTAAAGCCGGTGGTGCCGATCACCATGCGCCTGCCCTTCGCCCGGCACAGTTCAAGATGGGTGAGCGTAACCTCCGGCAGGGTGAAGTCTATGAGCACGTCGAAGTCATCAGCACCGGTAAGCTGGCCGCCGATCGGCACGCCCAGCGTCCACACGCCCGCGCACTCGCCTGCATCCTTGCCGAGCAAGGCGCTGTCGGGGCGATCAATCGCGGCGGTGAGTTTGACGGCTGGCGTCTGGCTGCACGCCTCGATCAGCGCGCGTCCCATGCGCCCGGCGGCCCCGGCTATGGCAAGCTTAATCATGGCGTCGCACCAATGTACTTAAAACGCATCACTGACGCAAATCCTCGAAGAACTTCTTGATGCCGTCCAGCCAGGAACTGGCGCGCGGGCTGTGTTTTCTGCCGCCTTCGTGCAGGCTCTGTTCCAGTTCATTGAGCAGCGCCTTCTGACGCGCATTGAGATTGACCGGCGTTTCCACCGTGACGCGGCACAGCAGATCGCCCGTCTCCCCGCCGCGCACCGAACGCACGCCCTTGCCGCGCAGGCGGAACAATTTGTTGGACTGCGTTTCCGGCGGAATTTTCAGCTTCACGCGCCCATCCAGTGTCGGCACCTCCAGTTCGCCGCCCAGCGCCGCCGTAGCCAGCGAGACCGGCACCTCGCATAACAGGTCGCTGCCCTCACGGCTGAAAATCGGATGCTCGCGCACGTTAATATGGACATACAGATCACCCGGCGGTCCGCCTTTGAAACCCGCCTCGCCTTCGCCGCTGAGGCGGATGCGGTCGCCGTTGTCCACGCCCGCGGGTATTTTCACCGACAGGGTTTTGGGCTCCTGGATGCGTCCCTGGCCGTGACAGGTGGTGCAGGGATCGCTGATGATCTCACCGCTGCCGCGGCAGCGCGGACAGGTTTGCTGCAGCGAGAAAAAGCCCTGCTGCATGCGCACCTGCCCCTGGCCGCCGCAAGTGGCGCATACGGTGGGCTTGGTGCCGGGCTTGGCGCCGCTGCCGCCGCAGGTGCGGCACGGGGTTTGCGCGGGGACGCGGATGTTGACGCTGGTGCCGTGCACCGCGTCTTCCAGGCTGATGTCCAGGTTATAACGCAGATCGGCGCCCGCGTGCACCGCCCCCGCTCCGGCGCGCCCGGCGCCGAAGATATCGCCGAACACGTCACTGAAGATGTCCGTGAAACCGGCGCCGCGGCCATACGCCGCACCCGCCCCGGCTGCGGCGCCGGCATCCACGCCCGCGTGACCAAACTGGTCATATGCGCTGCGCTTGCGCGCGTCGCTCAGGACTTCGTAGGCCTCCTTGGCCTCCTTGAATTTTTCCTCCGCCGTCTTGTCGTCGGGATTACGGTCGGGGTGATATTTCATGGCAAGGCGCCGGTAGGCCTTCTTGATTTCGTCCTCGCTCGCGTTGCGCGCCACACCGAGCGTTTCGTAGTAATCGCGTTTTGCCATGCTATTTCCTGAACCCTGAAACGCAAACGCAGAGCACTGTGCTCTGCGTTTGTACTGCCTTACATTCTAACACTAAATACGAGCTGTTTACTTCTTGTTGTTTTCCTTCACCTCTTCAAATTCCGCATCCACTACCTCGCCCTGCTCGCCCTTTTTTTCCGTCTCCGGTTGTGCGGCGGTTTCGCCCGCGGCAGACTGCTGCGCGTACAGACGTTCGGCCATCTTGCCCGAAGCGTCGGCAAGCAATTTTGTTTTAGTCTCGATCACCGCAGAATCGTTGCCCTTCACGGCTTCCTTGAGGTCGCCGATCGCAGCTTCGATACTGGCGCGCTCGCCGGACTCCAGCTTGTCGCCCAGTTCGGCCATGGACTTGGTGGTGGCGTGTATCAGGTTATCCGCCTGATTGCGCGCCGTCACCAGCACGTGGAATTTCTTGTCTTCTTCCGCGTGCGCCTCGGCGTCCTTCACCATGCGCTTGATCTCGTCTTCCGACAGACCGCTGGAGGCCTTGATGACGATGGACTGACTCTTGCCTGTCGCCTTGTCCTTGGCCGACACATTCAAAATACCGTTGGCGTCTATGTCAAATATCACCTCGACCTGCGGCATACCGCGCGGCGCAGGCGGGATATCCGCCAGGTCAAAGCGGCCCAGCGACTTGTTGGCCGCGGCCTGCTCGCGCTCGCCCTGCAGCACGTGCACCGTGACCGCGGTCTGGTTGTCGTCCGCGGTGGAAAACACCTGTGTGGCCTTGGTCGGGATGGTGGTGTTCTTCTCGATCAGCTTGGTCATTACGCCGCCCAGCGTCTCGATGCCGAGCGACAGCGGCGTCACATCCAGCAACAGAACGTCCTTTACCTCGCCGCCCAGCACGCCGCCCTGAATCGCGGCGCCCACGGCGACGGCTTCATCCGGATTGACGTCTTTGCGCGGCTCCTTGCCGAACAGGTTTTTCACCGCCTCCTGCACCTTGGGCATGCGCGTCTGGCCGCCCACCAGTATCACCTCGCTGATCTGCTCCACGCTTACACCTGCGTCCTTGATGGCGGTCTTGCACGGCCCGATGGTGCGCGCAATGAGTTCCTCCACCAGCGACTCAAACTTGGCGCGCGTGACCTTTACGTTGAGATGTTTGGGGCCGCTCGCGTCCGCCGTGATGTACGGCAGATTGACGTCGGTCTGCTCGCGCGAGGAGAGCTCGATCTTGGCCTTTTCCGCCGCGTCCTTCAAACGCTGCAACGCGAGCGGGTCCTTCTTGAGATCAATGCCGCTGTCCTTTTTGAATTCCTCGACCAGGTGATCAATCAGGCGCTGATCGAAGTCCTCACCGCCGAGGAAGGTGTCGCCGTTGGTGGAGAGCACCTCGAACTGGTGTTCGCCGTCCACCTCTGC
>JAMCTV010000066.1 GCA_023381235.1 Gammaproteobacteria bacterium | reverse complement strand
AGTCGTTGCCGGCACGCTGCGCCCGCAACTGTCCAGTTGTTACCTCACCACGGTGGCGGACGACCTGGACGGCATCTACAGCGCGATCAAGGACAACGCGCTGCTGTCCAAATACGCAGGCGGTCTCGGCAACGACTGGACCCGCGTGCGCGCCATGGGCGCCCACATCAAGGGCACCAACGGCAAGTCGCAGGGCATCGTGCCGTTCCTCAAGGTGGCCAACGACACCGCCGTGGCGGTGAACCAGGGCGGCAAGCGCAAGGGCGCGGTGTGCGCCTATCTGGAGACCTGGCATTTGGACATCGAGGAGTTCCTCGATCTGCGCAAGAACACCGGCGACGAACGCCGCCGCACCCACGACATGAACACCGCCAATTGGGTGCCGGATTTATTCATGAAGCGGGTGCAGGAAAACGGCGAGTGGACGCTGTTCACCCCCAACGAGACGCCCGATCTGCACGACTTGTACGGCAAGGCGTTCGAAGACGCCTACACGCGCTACGAGGAAAGGGCCGCGCGCGGCGAGATCAAGGTGTACAAGCGCCTGCCCGCGCTCACCCTGTGGCGCAAGATGCTGTCCATGCTGTTCGAGACCGGCCACCCCTGGATCACTTTCAAGGACGCTTGCAACCTGCGCAGTCCGCAGCAACACACGGGCGTGGTGCACAGCTCCAACCTGTGCACCGAGATCACGCTCAATACCTCGGACGAGGAGATCGCGGTGTGCAACCTGGGTTCGGTGAACCTGGCCGCGCACATCACCGGCAGCCGGCTCGACCTGCCCAAGCTGCAACGCACCGTGCGCAGCGCGATGCGCATGCTGGACAACGTGATAGACATCAACTTTTACTCCGTGCCGCAGGCGCGCCGCTCCAACCTGCGTCACCGCCCGGTGGGCCTCGGCCTGATGGGTTTCCAGGACGCCCTGTACCAGTTGCGCACGCCTTACACCTCGGACGCGGCGGTGGCCTTCGCCGATGCCTCCATGGAGGCGGTGAGTTATTACTCCATCCTCGCCTCCAGCGAGCTCGCAGCCGAGCGCGGGCGCTATCCGAGCTACGACGGCTCGCTGTGGAGCCGCGGCATCCTGCCCCTGGACAGCATCCGCCTGCTGGAAGAGCAGCGCGGCGGCTATCTGGAAATGGATCGCAGCGTGAACAGCGAACTTGGCCTGGACTGGGAGGCCTTACGCGCGCGCGTCAAGGCGCATGGCATGCGCAACTCCAACTGCATGGCCATCGCGCCCACCGCGACCATCTCCAACATCTGCGGCGTGACGCAAAGCATCGAGCCCACCTATCAAAACCTGTTTGTGAAATCCAACCTGTCGGGCGAGTTCACCGTGGTGAACCCCTATCTTGTGCGCGACCTCAAGGCGCAAGGACTGTGGGACGAGGTGATAGTCAATGACCTCAAGTATTTCAACGGCAGCGTGCAGCAGATAGACCGCATTCCGGCCGGCACCAAGGCCTTGTACGCCACCTCGTTCGAGATCGAGGCGAAGTGGCTGGTGGAGGCGGGTAGCCGGCGCCAGAAGTGGATAGACCAGGCGCAGTCGCTCAATCTCTACCTGGCCGAGCCGTCGGGCAAGAAGCTGGACGAACTGTACAAGCTCGCCTGGCTGCGCGGCGTCAAGACCACCTATTACCTGCGCACCCTGGGTGCGACCCACGCCGAGAAGTCCACCATCGCCGACCGCGCGCTGAACGCGGTGCCGGACAGCGCCCTCACCGGGGCGTGCGCGATAGACAATCCGTCGTGTGAGACATGACAGTAAAAGACAGATACAAGATACAAGAGAAAAGATACAAGTAATGCAGGTTGGGTCAAGGCGCGTGAGCGCCGGACCCAACATTCGATTTGCAGGAGATAGAGTTATGTTGAGATGGGATGAAGGCAACACAGTCACCAAACCCGTGCCGCCTCCGGTGGTGATGAACGGCGCGGGCGGCGCTGTCGGGGTGGAAGATGTGGAGATGGGCGCCTCGCGCATCCGCGTGGATGACAAGAAGATCATCAACTGCCGCGCCGATCTCAACCAACTGGTGCCGTTCAAGTACACCTGGGCCTGGGACAAGTACCTCGCCGCGTGCAGCAACCACTGGATGCCGCAGGAAATCAACATGTCCGCCGACATCGCGCTGTGGAAAGACCTGCACGGCCTTACCCCGGACGAGCGCGTGATCGTCAAGCGTAGCCTGGGTTATTTCTCCACCGCCGATTCGCTGGTGGCGAATAACCTGGTGCTGGCGGTGTACCGCCACATCACCAACCCGGAATGCCGCCAGTATCTGCTGCGCCAGGCGTTCGAGGAGGCGCTGCACACCCATGCCTATCAATATGTGATCCAGAGCCTGGGGATGGACGAGGCCGAGGTGTTCAACATGTACCGCGAGATACCCAGCGTGCACGACAAGGCCGCGTTCGCCCTGCCGTTCACCCAGGAACTGTGCGACCCGGATTTCAAGACCGGCGCGCCGCAGAGCGATCAGCGCCTGCTGCGCAACCTGATCGGTTTCTATGTCATTACCGAGGGCATCTTCTTCTACGTCGGCTTTGTGCAGATGCTGTCGTTCGGGCGGCGCAACAAGATGGTGGGCGCCTCCGAGCAGTTCCAGTACATCCTGCGCGATGAGTCCATGCACATGAACTTCGGCATAGACGTCATCAACCAGATTAAGCTAGAAAATCCGCACCTGTGGACGCCCGCATTCCAGCAGGAGATTGCTGCGCTCATCCGCCAGGGCGTGGAGCTGGAATACCGCTACGCGCTGGACACCATGCCGCGCGGTGTGCTGGGCTTGAACGCCGCCATGTTCGGCGACTATCTGAAGTTCATCGCCAACCGGCGCTGCGCGCAGATCGGTCTTGCCGAACAATACCCCGGCGCCGCCAATCCCTTCCCGTGGATGAGCGAGGTACTGGATTTGCACAAGGAAAAAAACTTCTTCGAGACGCGCGTGATCGAGTATCAAAGCGGCGGCGCGTTGTCATGGGATTGATAAAGCGCTAAAGTTTCGTGCTATATTGCCGAAGGATATGAGTAGAAGCCATCTCGAAAACGAACAACGGAGACATTGGAGGCACTAACCTTTAACTGATGCTGAAGGCCGCCCACGCTTCCAATGGGCTCCGCTAGCTGTATCGGGCGGCATTGCAGCAAGCCAAGTGAGGAGAAATCTACATGGCAGCGAAAAAGAAAGCGAAGAGCACCAAAAAGAAGGTAGTCAAGAAAAAGGCCAAGAGCACCAAGAAGAGGAAGGTGAAGGCCAAGGCCAAAAAGACCAAGCGTAAGGTCGCGAAGAAAAAGGCCGGCAAGAAAAAAGTCGCCAAGAAGAAGGCCGGCAAGAAAAAGGCGGCCAAGAAAAAGGTTGCCAAAAAGAAAGGCGCCAAAAAGAAAAAGGCGGCCAAGAAGAAGGCGGCTCCCGCCATGGGCATGAGCAAACCGGCACCGGCCCCGCGCCCGTCTTTCGGCGGCGGCATGATGATGGTTTGATGGGTTTCTGAAAATCTAGAAACCCGTCGGGGCGGTGCAGGGATGCACCCCTTGCTTAGAGTAAGACGCTATGCGCGGGCCAGGTTTGACGGGCCCGCGCAATGTCTCTTTGTCCGTATTTCAGCAGGCCTGTTGACAAGGGCTGAGGCTGTCTTTTCCCTCATTCCGCGGGAGCATTTTCCTGCTGGGGCAAGCGGCTGATCCTGACCGTCTTTACGATGTTCCCGCTGGTCTGGATGATCTCGATCAGATAGCCGCCGATACGGAAACTGATACCTGGCTCGGGCAAGGCCTCCAGGTATTCAGTAACCAGGCCGTTCAAGGTCTTGGGGCCCTTGGTCGGCAGCTCCCAGTGCATGATGCGGTTCAGGTGACGGATGTTGGCGCTGCCGTCCACCAGAAAGCTCCCGTCTTGCTGCGGGCGCACGTCACGCATCATGGCGGAAAGATCAGTTGTAAACTCGCCCACAATTTCCTCCAGGATGTCCTCCAGTGTGACCAGCCCCTGGATGTCGCCGTACTCATTTACCACCAGACCGAAGCGTTGCCTCTGTCCCTGAAAATTGAGCAGTTGGGTGTTGAGCGGCGTGCTTTCAGGGACGAAATAAGCCTCATGTATGATCTCCAGCAGTTTATCCTTGCCGAATTCGCCGCTTGCCAGCAGCGGCAGGGCGTCGCGCAGGCGCAGCACGCCGGCGATATTGTCCGGGCCGTCGCGGTACACCGGCATGCGCGTGTGACGGCTGGCGCTGATTTGCGCCACGATATCCGCCCAAGGGTCGTTGAGGTCTATCCCCTCCATGTCGCTGCGCGGCACCATAATGTCATTGACCGTGATCCTTTCCAGGTCCAGTATGCTGAGCAGCATTTTCTGGTGACGGCGCGGAATCAGCGCTCCAGCCTCGTTGACCACGGTGCGCAGTTCTTCGTGGCTGAGATGATTCCTTTCACTCACCTCAACAGAGGCTCCCAATAGCCTCAGTACGCCATTCGAGAGCACGCTCACCAGCCACACCAGCGGGTAGACCAGCCTGAGCAAGGGGCGCAATATGTAAGCTGCGGGGAAGGCGACGCGCTCCGGGTGGAGCGCGCCCAGCGTCTTGGGCGCGACGTCGGTGAAGATGGTTCCGGCGATGGTGAGCACGCTCACCGCGATGGCGGCGCCCGCTTCCCCCATGAGTTGCAGGCCGATGATGGTGGCCACTGCGGTGGCCAGATTGTTGGCGAAGTTATTGCCCAGAATCAGCAGACCGATGAGACGGTCGGTGCGCTGTAGCAGCGCTTGGGCGTACATCGCACCGCGGTGCTTGATCTTGACCAGATGACGCAGGCGGTAGCGGTTGAGGGTCATCAATCCGGTTTCGGCGCCGGAAAAGAACGCCGCCAGCAGGATCAGCAGCGCCAGCGCACCAAACATCAGGCTTAAGGGTATGTCATCCAAAAATCTTGTCCCCCATGAGGCGGATGAGTGATAAACAATACAATGGATTGCGCGCAGACGGAGCGCCGTTAATCAGCGGTGCAATACCAGCTCCATGACCAGCTTGCTGCCGAAATAGGCCAGCGTCAACACAAAGAAACCGGTCAGCGTCCAGCGTATCGCGGTGCGTCCGCGCCAGCCGTAGCGCCGGCGTCCCCACAGCAAAACGCCGAATACGACCCAAGCCAGGATGGACAGTATGGTTTTGTGCGCCAGATGCTGTGAAAACAGGTCCTCTATATAGAGCGCGCCGGTGAGCAGGGCGAGGCTGAGCAGCGCAAAGCCCAGTGCGATCATCTGGAACAATAATGCCTCCATGTTCTGCAAGGGAGGGAGTGCGCGGATAAATCCGCCCGGATGCTTGCCGCGCAAGTGGGCGTCCTGGATAGCGAACAATATCGCCTGCACTGCGGCGACGCTCAGCACGCTGGAGGCCAGGATGGAAATCAGGATGTGCAGGTCCAGGGCGTGCATGCCTTCCTGAAGAATGATGTGACGGCTGGGGAAAATATTTTCCAACAGCAGCGCCAGCGTCGCCAGCGGCAACAGCCCGATACCGAGGCTTTCCAGCGGCTTGATAATGGAAGCGGCCAGCAACAGCAAAGCCATCAGGCCCGCCACCAGGGACAGTGCGTTGAAAAAGCCGAGATTAAGCCCCTGTGCGATAACCACATCGGTGTTCAACACCCATCCGTGCAGCGCGACCGCGCCCAAGCCCAGCGCGATGGCCAGTCCTTTTATAAAGCGGGCATTCACGCGCTGCGTCAGGCGCATGCTCAACAGGCCGGCCGCGATCAGGTACAGAATGATGGCGAGCGCGCTTATGTAAGCCGTGTTCATGATTAAAAATCATAACACAATCAAGGCGGTGTTTGGCCCGGTGTAACCAGTTATAATATACGATCATGATCTGGAAACCTCATGTGACGGTGGCCGCGGTGGTGGAGCGAGAGGGACGCTTCCTGATCGTGGAAGAGGAGGCCGATGGGCGGGTGGTGTATAACCAGCCGGCGGGGCATCTCGATGAAGGCGAATCCCTGGCGCACGCCGTGGTGCGTGAGGCGCTGGAAGAAACGGCGTGGCATTTCAAGCCGGACGGCGTGCTTGGTATTTACCGCTGGACAAATCCGGACTCCAAAATCACTTACCTGCGTGTGTGTTTCAGGGGCACATGCGATGTTCACGAACCGCATCGTGCGCTGGATAACGGTATTCTGAGGGTGTGCTGGATGACGCGCGCCGAGATCGAAAACCTGAAAACCCAACTGCGCAGCCCCCTGGTGCTGCGCTGCGTGGATGATTATCTCGCGGGCAAAAGTTACCCGCTTGCCTTGCTCACTGATGTCGCTTGAAAACGCTCTTTAGCCGTCCCGATCCATGGGTAATCATTCTCGGCCTGCTCTGCGCGGCGGGCGCGGCGCGCGCGGACACCTTTGTCAGCGGTGCGGTGATTAAAAATCCTGCTCCGGCGCGCTTTTCCGTCTGTTATGAGCACACCTGCAGCAAGGTGGCGCAGCTTGCCCTGCCGGAACAGCAATGGCAGAGCGTGCGTGCGCTGTTTAATCCCACTCCACAAGACGCGCAGGCGGAACGCGAGGTCATCGCGCTCGCCGTGGCGCAAATGGAGCGGCTGGTCGGCCCGCTTACCGGAACCGCGCACGACAAGGGGCGCAACTTTAAGGGCGTGGGCATAGCGGGGCAGATGGATTGCATAGATGAGTCCACCAATACCACCACCTATCTCGCCATGATGGCGCATGATGGCCTGCTGCAATGGCATACGGTGGAAGATCGTGTCACGCGCGGGTTTTTCATCTTTGGCTGGCCGCACACCACCGCGGTGATACGCGCTACGACGGACAATCAGCGCTACGCTGTGGACTCCTGGTTCCGCGACAATGGAGAAGAGCCTTATATTCTGCCGCTGGAAATCTGGCGTGGCGGCTGGCAACCCGAATCATGAGACGCATTACAGGTCTATGGATGGCGTTGCTGTGCGGCGGCGTAGCCTGGGCCGCGCCGGCGCCGTTCACGGCCTGCTCCGGTTACGAATGCAGCCGGCGTGACAGCGTCACGCTGAGTGACGCACAGTGGCAGGAGGTCCGCGCGCTGTTCACGCCCGCTGCCGCCAGCGCGCATGAGGAGCGCGCCAACTTGCAGCGCGCGGTTGCGCGCATGGAACAGATGGTGGGGGCGCAGAACGGAACCTACGCCGACCTTGGCGGCAATGTGGCGGGCGGCGGTACGCCGGGACAGATGGACTGCATAGACGAGTCCACCAATACCACGACCTATCTGGAGTTGTTCCAGCGTGATGGCCTGCTGCGCTGGCACGAAGTGCAAGAGCGCGCGCAACGTGACAAATGGATCATTGATGTCCACTGGACTGCCGTGATACGCGACATGCACAGCGGCCAACGCTACGCGGTGGACTCCTGGTTCCTCGACAACGGCCAGCCCCCTTATATTCAGAAGCTGGAAGACTGGCTGGATAAAAAGGATTTTACGGAGCAGCATGAGTAAACGCGTCATCGTGGGCATGTCCGGCGGCGTGGACTCGTCCGTCGCCGCCTGCCTGTTGCAGCAGCAGGGCTATGAAGTGCACGGCCTGTTCATGAAAAACTGGGAGGGCGATGACACCGACCAGCAGTGCGCTGCCGCCGAGGACTTCCAGGACGCGAAAGACGTGTGCGCGAAGCTCGACATCCCGCTGCACGCAGCGAACTTTTCCAAGGAGTATTGGGAGCGCGTATTCAGCTATTTTCTGGAAGAGTGCCGCGCCGGGCGCACGCCCAATCCGGATGTACTGTGCAACAAGGAAATCAAGTTCAAAAGTTTTCTCGATCACGCGCTGCAACTCGGCGCGGACAGAATCGCCACCGGCCATTACGCGCGCGTGGCGCGACGCGACAGTGAGTTTCATCTGCTGAAGGCACGCGACCTGAATAAGGATCAAAGCTATTTTCTCCATACCTTGGGCCAGTCGCAATTAGCCCGGACATTATTTCCCCTAGGCGAGCTGACCAAGCCAGAAGTGCGCGCCATCGCCGCGCAGCACGGCTTCGTCAATGCCACGAAAAAGGACAGCACCGGCATCTGCTTTATCGGCGAGCGCAATTTCAAGAATTTTCTCTCACGCTATCTGCCGGCACAGCCGGGCGAGATACGCAGCGTGGACGGCGCCCTGCTCGGCAAACACGACGGTCTCATGTATTACACCTTGGGCCAGCGCCAGGGTCTGGGTATAGGTGGGCGGCGTGGTGCGAGCGATGAGCCTTGGTATGTGGTGGAAAAAGACATGGCCAATAACGTGCTGACCGTCGCGCAAGGCCACGACCATGCGCGCCTGTTCAGCCGTGCGCTTAAGGCCGGCAATCTGTGCTGGGCGTTCGGCGCCGCGCCGCAAACACCCATGCCATGCATGGCCAAGACGCGCTACCGCCAGAGCGATCAACCCTGTAGGATTATCGGAATCAAAAACGGCGTTTGTGAGGTGACGTTTGATAAACCCCAATGGGCCGTCACGCCCGGCCAGTCGGTAGTGTTTTATCAGGGCGAAGAATGCTTGGGCGGCGGCGTTATTGAACAAGCTGCATGAAAACGACCACCGATGACTATCCCCCTTTTTAAAGGGGGACATAGGGGGATTTCCATGCTTAAATACAACTCCAATCTGAAACAGAGCGCCCGGAGGCTAAGAACAACCTTGACCGACAGTGAGCAGGCGCTGTGGTCACGATTGCGCAGGAAACAGATATGTGGCGTTCTGTTCTACAGGCAAAAACCCATTGGCGGTTATATTGTTGATTTTTATTCTTTCAAAGCGAAGATGGTCATTGAGATAGACGGCTCGCAACATTATTTACCGCGTAGTGATGGAGCAATTAAGTCAAAATTCCCCCAGCCCCCTTTGTAAAAGGGGGGTGACTCAGGATTGATATCACCAGCAAGCATGTCATCTTCATATCACAATCAAGCTCTTGCCCTGGCCGGGGTGGTGCAGGCCTGCGCCCTGGTGCAGCAGGTTGCGCGGAAAAATAGCGCCGACAGCGCAGCGCTGGAGGTCAGTCTGGAGAGCCTGTTTAAAATAGACGCGGACAGCACCGAGGCTGTGTACGGAGGCATAGCGGGAGTGCGCACGGGGCTAAAGGCGCTGCATGAACAGTTGAGCAAGACCCGCGCGCCGGCGAATCTGGAACTCATGCGCTACGCGGCGAACGTCATGCAACTGGAGCGCGCGCTTGCTAAAAACCCACGTATGCTGGAGCGGATACGCACAGGTATTGAAGGCGCGCAAGAAAAGAAGCAGACACTCGGCGTTGCCCATCTCGATGTGATCGCCCACCTGGCGCAAACCTACACGGAGACCATCAGCACCCTCACGCCGCGCATCATCGTCCAAGGCGAGCAAGGCTATCTGTCCAACTCGGACAACGCCAACAAAGCGCGCGCCCTGCTACTCGCCGCCATCCGCTCGGCGGTGCTGTGGCGTCAGACCGGCGGACGGCGCTGGCAGTTATTGTTTGCGCGCAGTGCATTGGCGCGAGAAGTGGCGGCTATGTTACAGTCGCACGGAGAAAACCCACCTAATTGATGTTGGATATCAACATATGACAGAGTCCGCCGCTAAACGCCGATTTGAAACAGTCAAGCTTAGCTTTGACTATTTCAAGCACCTCACCACCCTATGTTCTAGCGTTATCTTGATAGTTGTTACTTTCACCGAAAAAATATTTCATGACCCTGCTCATATAAAAATCGCAGCCCAATCAATTTTTCCTTTGGGTGTTGCTATTGCCGCCTCGTTGGTCGGCATGGCCTTACAA
>JAMCTV010000065.1 GCA_023381235.1 Gammaproteobacteria bacterium | reverse complement strand
CAATCACCGCGTGCATCAAGAGTTGCAGGACGAACGCGATAAATCATTCGCCGCGCTGGTCAAGCAGCACGGGCTTGCGGACGCGCGTTGCGTTGAGTTGCTGGAAGTAAACAGTTACCAGTTGCTTCTGGTGGAGGCGCCCAACGTGGCGTCGGCGGAGCTCAAGGCCGCGGTGCGTTGGCGCATCAAGGACCTCATCAACTTTCATATTGATGACGCGGTGATTGATGTGTTCGACATCCCCGCGCAGAATCTTTCCGGCCAGAACAAGATGATGTACGTGGTGGTGACGCGCGCCGCCCTGGTGCAGGAGCATATCGCGCTGGTCAAAAATGCCGGCCTGGATTTGTCGGTGATAGATATTCCGGAAATGGCGCTGCGTAACATCACCGCCCTGTTTGAGGAGGACAAAGCGGGCGTGGTGCTGGTGCACCTGACGCCGCAGGGCGGGCACATCATCCTGACGCGCGCGGGCACGCTGTATCTGGCGCGCAAGATCGAGCTTAATTTCGCACGGCTGTTCAGCGGGCTGGAGGCCGCGCGCCCGGACGAGGCGCTGCCCGACGATGTGCAGCGCCTGTTGGACAACATCGTGCTGGAAGTGCAGCGCTCGCTGGATTACTACGAGAGCCACTACTCCCAGCCTCCCATTACCCACTTGCTGTTTGCTCCCCTGGAGCAGGAACTGCCGGGCGCGGTGAGTCACGTCGCCAACAGTTTGGGGTTGAAGATCAAACAGATAGACTTGAACGAGGTGCTGCAGTGCGCGGCGCCGCTCAGCCAGAAGCTGCAGGCACAGTGCCTGCTCGCCGTAGGCGCTGCGCTGCGCGATGAAGTGACGCTTCATTGAGGTTTGCATGGCGAGCCAGCAGATCAACCTGTATCTACCCATCTTCCGCGGCGAGCGGCAGCCATTTTCCGCGCAGACCTTGTTGTATGCCTTGGGGGGCGTAGCGGTGGCGCTGATGCTTTATTACGGTTATGCCTCATGGAGTCTGGGGCCGGTGAAGAAAGAACTCGCGAGCGCGCAACAGCAGCACAGTGACGCGCTCAAACGCCTGGAGGCGCTGGGGCAGCAGGCGCAGGCCAATCAGAAAGACGCGGCGCTCGAACAGGAGGTGGCGCGCCTCAGCGCCGAGCGCGATGCGAAGCAGCAGGTGCTCAACAATCTTACCGGCGGGGGCTTGGGCAACACCAAGGGTTTTTCGGCGCAGATCGAAGGACTGGCGCGGCGGCGCGTGGAGGGGGTGTGGCTGACCAACATCACTATCAGCGAGGGCGGCGCCAGCTTTGCGCTGAACGGCGGCACTCTGGCGCCTGAGCTGGTGCCGGTGTTGCTGCAGGCGCTCGGAAAAGAGCCGGTGTTTAAAGGCGTTGAGTTCAAGACCCTGTGGATGGAACGCTCCGAGAAGGAACCCGGCCGGGCGAATTTCACCTTGCGCACCAGCGATACGGCGCCCGCCGAGCAGGACGCTTCTCCACCTCCCGCAGACGGCGCCGGATGAAAGATCAACTGGAACAGTTGCTGGCGCGCATAGACGCGTTCGCCCTGCGCGAGCGCATCTTGCTGTTCCTGACGCTGGTGTTTGTGCTGTATGTCATCTGGAACGGCCTGCTGCTCAGCCCGATCAGTGCGGAGAAGAAGCGCATCGCCAGCGAACTGGCCGGTCTCCAACAACAGACCGCTACCGCGCAGCAGCAAATACAAAGCATCACCAGCGGAGCCGTAGTGGACCCGAACAAGGAAAACCGGGAACGCGCAGCCGTGCTCAAAAAGGAGCTTGCGGCCCTGGATGAAAACATCGGCCATCTCGCCATAGGGGCGGCGGAACTCACCAAGGTGCTGTCGGAGTTGCTCACCAAGGAGCCGGAGCTTAAGCTTGTCAGGATAAGAAATCTGGAGAGCACCCCGCTGGAGGTCGCCGTGGCGGCGCCGGGCGGCGCGGGTACGATGTACAGACACGGGCTGGTGATTGAACTGGAGGGCAGTTATTTCAACACGCTGCGCTACCTGAAGGCCCTGGAGGGAATGCCGTGGCAACTGTCGTGGAGCAGTCTCGACTACAAGGTAAAAGAATACCCGCTTGCGCATATCACGCTTACCATTCACACCCTGGGGCTGACGGAGGGCGCGGTCGGTGTGTGAGATGCAGAGAAAAGAGGCAAGAGAAAAGAACAAAGGGAAAAGGATCGAGGTTTTTCTCTTTTCTCTTTTCTCTTGCCTCTTTTCTCTGTCCAGCGCGCAGGCCGAATCAGCGCCGGTGGCGGAGAGACTTTCCGACCCCACCAAGCCGCCGGAATATCAGGAGGTCAGCGCCGGGATCGGCGCTGAGCCGCAATGGTCGTTGAAATCCATACTGATCTCGCCCACCCGCCGCAGCGCAATCCTGAACGGGCGGGTGGTGAAAAAAGGTGAGCAATTGGACCAGGAGGTGACGGTGCTGGATATTCTGCCCGGCTCGGTATTATTGAAAGGCGCAGAAGGCGAATTTTCCGTGAATTTACTGCCCGCATCGGTTAAGATGCCGGTCAAAACCGGGAGTTTCGCCCCATGATTAAGGCCGTTTCGCAGTGGCTGTGGAGATTGACGCTGGCGCCGGCGCTGATACCGGCGCTGATAACGGCCAGCGCGCTGCCGGGTTGCGCCGTCCCTCCACAATACGACCACACCGCGCAGGCCATTGAAAAAACATTGGAGGATGCCGCGCGCGAGTCCGAGGCACAGGCGCGCGCCAAGGACCAGCCGCCGCGCGAGGTGCTGGATGCGTTGTTGCCGCCGCTGGATGCCGGCAGCCTGCGCGGGGCTGGCGGCGAGCCGCGCTTCGATATCGCGGTGAACAATCTCGATGCCCAGGAATTTTTCCTCAGCCTGGTGGAGGGCAGCGCGTACAACGCCGTGGTGCATCCCGAAGTGACGGGGGCGATCTCGCTCAGTTTGAAGGGAGTGACCATCCCCCAGGTCATGGATAGCGTGCGTGACGTGTACGGCTACGACTTCCAGCGCACCGGCGCCACCTTCCGCATACTGCCCGCCACGCTCCAGACACGCCTGTTCAAGGTGGATTATCTGCGCGTGAACCGCATCGGGCAGTCACAAACACGCATCAGTTCCGGTCAAATCTCGGAAAAGGTGGGCACCACCACCGCCGGCGGCACCACTACGGCAACCACAACGTCTGCGGCAGGCGCGGGTGTTACCGCGAACGAGGTGAAGACCGAATCCAAATCAGACTTCTGGACCGAGTTGGAAACTGCTCTAAAGGCCTTGGTGACGGGGGAAGGCAGGAGCGTGGTGGTGAGCCAGCAGTCCGGAGTCGTGGTGGTGCGCGCCCTGCCCAGCGAGCTGCGCAATGTGGAGCTGTTTCTTAACTCCACGCAAACTTCCGTCGAGCGCCAGGTGATACTGGAAGCCAAGATACTGGAAGTGGAGTTGAACGATGGTTTTCAGTCCGGCATCAACTGGAACGCGGCGTTGTTTGAGCCTCGCGGCAGCAATAAAACCGTCACCGTTGGTCAGACGGGAGGCAGCAGGACAATTGCCGGCGGCGCGGGGAGCAGCGTTCTGGCTGCTACTACCGGGGTTGCCACGGGGCTTCTTTCTCCGTTTCCTCCGTTTGCAATCGCGAACGGAATATTCTCGCTGACCTTGGCGCTCAATGACTTTAATGTCTTTATTGATTTGCTCAAGCAACAGGGCGATGTGCACGTGTTGTCCAGCCCGCGTGTCTCCACGGTCAATAATCAAAAAGCGCTCATCAAGGTAGGCTCGGACGAATTTTTTGTAACCAACGCCACATCCACCACGACCACCGTCACCGGCGCGACGACGGTCACGCCCAGCATTACACTTACGCCCTTTTTCTCCGGGATTGCCCTGGAGGTGATACCGCAGATCAGCGAAAACGGCGAGGTCATTTTGTACATCCACCCGACGGTAAGCGAGGTGGAGGAGCAAACAAAGACCATTACTACCAGCAGCGGCACCACGGAGACCAAGCAAACCTTCCCCCTCGCCAAAAGCACTGTGCGTGAGTCGGACAGCATCGTGCGCGCCGCAGACAATCAGGTGGTGGTGATCGGCGGCCTGATGCAGGATAGGGCGCGCAACGAAAAGGCCGGCGTGCCGGGAGCGGAGGGGCCGGTGCTGGACAACCTGTTGGGCCACAAGCGCGCCTCCTCGCGCAAGAGCGAGCTGGTGATTTTGCTGCGTCCCACCGTGGTCAAGGACGAGCATCAATGGACGGATTCATTGCGCACTACCGCGGAATCCTTCAAGAGCATCAAGCGCGTCACCCAGTAGAGTGGCTGTGCTAATGAATCACACCGACAAAGTGAGTGGAGGTGCAACATGACCGATAGTGACCACTGTTTGGATCGAACAGGCCGCTGCGCGGGCGGCGGCCTTTTTGCGGGAGGGAAACGCCATGTATCTTGAACATTTTGGCATACGCGAAACGCCGTTCACGCTCACGCCGGACACCAGTTTCTTTTACGCCTACGACTCGCACGTCGCGGCGCTCAATACCCTGCTGGTGGCGGCGCGCAGCGGCGACGGCTTCATCATGGTGACGGGCGAGGTCGGCACCGGCAAGACCCTGCTCTGCCGCAAGCTGCTGGACGCGCTGCAACAGGAAAATTATGTCACCGCCTATATCCACAACCCCTATCTCGAGCCGACCACGCTGCTGCTGGCGATTGCCGACGAACTGCGCATTCCCTATGAAGATAATTTAAATCAGCATCAACTGCTCAAACTGCTTACCAACGCGCTGCTGGAATTCTCCGCCGCCGGTAAACGCGTCGTGGTGTGCCTGGACGAGGTGCAGGCCATGCCGGTGGAGACCCTGGAAACGCTGCGCCTGCTTACCAACCTGGAGACCGAGAAGCGCAAATTGCTGCAAGTGGTGCTGTTCGGCCAGCCGGAGCTGCATGACGTGCTGGAGCAGCCCTCGGTGCGGCAGCTCAAACAGCGCATCGTATTCTCCTATCGCCTGGAGCCGTTGGACAAGGACGGGGTGGAAGGCTATGTGACGCATCGCCTCATGGTGGCTGGCTATAACGGCAGGCGTTTGTTTGCGCCCGATGCCATCAATGAACTCCATTGCAGGACCGGAGGCATCCCGCGTCTTGTCAATGTGATTTGCCACAAGGCGCTGATGGCGGCCTATGGGCAGGGCAAGCGCGTGGTGGAGCGCGACCACATGCGCGCCGCGATACAGGACACCTTGGGCAATAACGCGAAAACCGCGCACATCCCGTTGACGCGTACGTTCGCCTACTCGCTGCTCGGCGCCGCGGGGGTATTTGTGCTGGCCGTCGGAATCTATCTGTTGATGCGTTAATGCGATGAGTCTCATCAACCAGATGCTGCGTGACCTGGAGAGCCGCCGCGCGCAAGCGCAAGGTTCCAAGCCAAGCGGCGCGCTGGACAACCTGTCCTGGCCGTCCAAGCCGGGCATGCCGTCCGGTAATGTTCTCGCCGGCCTGCATTCGGTCAACTGGCTGCGTCTCGGCGGCATCACGGCGGCCTTTGCCGTATTACTATTGGGCTATCTCTGGTATAGCCGCGACACTCCTCCTGACGCGGCTCCCCTAACCGTGGCGCAGGCGCCTGCACCGGCTGTACCCGCGCAACCGGCGGCCGAATCCGGTGCGGAGGGCGTCTCTGCCACGCAACAGGCTGCGCCGGCCGATACCGCCATAGCAGCAACGGAAGCGCCAGCGACTGCGGTGACACAGC
This sequence comes from Gammaproteobacteria bacterium, assembly GCA_023381235.1. GTDB lineage: Bacteria > Pseudomonadota > Gammaproteobacteria > SURF-13 > SURF-13 > SURF-13. The sequence goes on along the minus strand of JAMCTV010000065.1, from coordinate 708 downwards.
CCGCGGAAGCCGCGCCCCCTCGTGAGCCTGCGCGCGCGGAGAGGCAGGCGGCCGCGCCGCATGTCAAAAAGCCCAGCGCTCAAGGGCCTGAGCAGTTGGCCGAGCGCGGCTATCAAGAAGCCGTGGAGGCGCTGCAAAACGGCAAGGTGGCGGACGCCCAGCAGAGCCTGCGCGAGGCCTTGGCGCAGGAGCCGCGCCATCACAAGAGCCGCGAGTTGCTTACCGAAATTTATCTGAGGACCGGCCAGGTCGGCGAGGCGGAAAACCTGCTCGCGGCGGGCGCCATGCTGGATTCACGCGATACCTTGTTCAGCAAGCTGCACGCGCGCCTGCTGGCGCAGCGCGGCGATATTTCCGGCGCGCTGCAGGTTTTGCAGCGGGGCCTGACCGGGGCCGCAGGCGACCGACGCCGAATATCACGCCTTGCTCGGCGCGCTTTACCAGCGCGCCGCGGATCACGGGCAAGCGGTCAGCGCCTATCAGGCCGCGCTGCATCTGGAGCCAAGCCAGGGCGTGTGGTGGATGGGGCTCGCCATTTCGCTGGAGGCGCAACAAAGCCCAGACGAGGCGCTGCGCGCCTACCGGCGCGCGCACGATTCCGGCAACCTCACGGGCGCTGCGCTGGAATTCGTGCAACGCAAGATTAACCGTCTGGAGGCGCAGACGCCCGCGCCATGATCCCGCGCAAAAAGATCAGGCTCGGCGATC
>JAMCTV010000064.1 GCA_023381235.1 Gammaproteobacteria bacterium | reverse complement strand
GGACAAGCTGGCCTGGCTGGAAAAGGTGAGCGCCTATCTTAAAGCGCAATTGGCCGCGCACGAGCACCTGATCGTGCTGGGCGACTTCAACATCGCGCCGCAAGACCTCGACGTGCACGAACCCGGACTCTGGGAAGGACAAGTGCTGGTGAGCGAACCGGAACGCGCCGCGTTCCGCGAGCTTTTGAACATGGGCCTGGTGGATACGCTGCGCCTGTTTGAGCCGGGCGGCGGGATTTACACCTGGTGGGACTATCGCGCGGGCGCGTTCCGGCGCAATCACGGCTTGCGCATAGATCACATCCTGCTCAGCCCGGCGCTGCGCGCGCTGTGCACGGGCTGCCGCGTGGACAAGGCGCCGCGCAAGCTGGAACGCCCTTCCGATCACGCGCCGGTGGTGGCTGAATTCAGCATGTAATGGACGAGCGTTTATACGCCCTGCTGGCCGATGGCGTGCTTATTCTGCACGCGAGTTACGTGTTATTCGTGATCGGGGGCCAGGCGCTGATTGTGGCAGGCTGGATCAGGCATTGGCCGTGGACGCGCAACCTGTGGTTCCGCTGGCTGCACCTCGGCGCCATCGGTTTTGTGGTGGCGGAGGCGTGGCTCGGTGTGCGCTGCCCGCTCACGGTGCTGGAAAATTATCTACGCGAACCGGCCGGGGGCGCCCGGTACGAAGTGAGCTTCATCGGTTACTGGCTGGGCCGCTTGTTGTTTTACGACGCGCCGGAGTGGATATTCACGATGATCTATACCCTGTTCGGCCTGCTGGTGCTCGTCACCCTGGTGCTGTATCCGCCGCGCAGAACTTGAGTCCCTGTTCCAGCGTGGGATAGAGCAACGTAACGCCCAACTCCTCACGCATGCGCCGGTTGTCCATGCGGCGCGACTCGTTGAGATATGACACCATGCCGGGGCTCAGCCTGGCTTGCGCCTCGGCCAGCGAAATCTGCGGCGGGCGCGGCAAACCCAGGGCATCGGCCACGGCGTTGAAATAATCGGTCATGGCGCCGTGCTCGCCGTCGCACACGTTGTAAATTCCGCTTCCGTGTTCCATGGCGGCCATACACACGCGCGCCAGATCATCGGCGTGGATGCGATTTGTGTAAGCCGCTTCTTCACGCCGCACAACCGGCTCGGCGCGCCGGATGCGCTCGATGGGCAGTCGTCCCGGACCATATATGCCGCCTACACGCAGTATTACCACCGGCGCCCGTGCGCGGCGGCTCCAGTCGAGCAAAATATTCTCGGCGGCGAGGCGCACCCGGGCGCGTGCCGTCTGCGGGTTGGGCGGCGTGTCTTCCGTGACCCAGCCGCCATGATGGTCGCCGTACACGCCGCTGGTGCTGATGTAAACCAGCTTCGCGGGCGCGGCGTCTATGGATGCCAAAAAGCGGGCGATGCGCGGATCATGCCCGCCCGCTTCCGGCGGCGGTACGAAGTAATATATCTGCGCACCGCGCAAAGGCAGGCGCCCTGGAAAATTCGCCTGATCCAGATCACCCGCCAGCGGAGTAACGCCCGGCGCCGTCAGGCGCAATGCGCTCGCCTGTGTACGCGCCAGCGCGCTGACGCTATCGCCCCGCGGTCGATGGATCGCAGCGACACGCCGCCCGATGTCGCCGCAGCCCGCGATGAATACGGGATGCCTGAGCAAGATTCCTCTCCGGATAAAAAACAGCGATAATAGACAGTTTTACACCCAACCAGCCATGACTTTCAAAGTTCGCCTACAGCCCGGCGGTCTGGAATTCCACGCCGCGCCGGAGGAAACCGTGCTCGATGCGGCGTTGCGCCAGGGCGTTGCGCTGCCCTACGGCTGCCGCAACGGCGCGTGCGGCTCGTGCAAGGCCAAGCTGGTTACAGGCCATATTGATTATGGCAGATTCGACAGCGAGCTGCTGCATACGACGCTGAGCGAAGTGGAGCGGCAAGCCGGTTATGCGTTGCTCTGCCAGGCGCGCGCGCTGTGCGGCCTCACTCTGGAAGCGCGCACGGTGAATGCCGCCTCCGGCATCCAGCCCAGGATACTGCCTTGCCGCGTGGCGCATCTGGAACGCTTGACTGAAGACGTGATGCGCGTGCAGCTCAAGCTGCCTTCCACCGAGCGTCTGCAATTTCTCGCCGGCCAATACCTGGATTTTCTGCTGCCCGAAGGCAGGCGGCGCAGTTTCTCCATCGCCAACGCGCCGCACGCGGATGAATTCATCGAACTGCACATCAAACTTGTCGAGGGCGGACGCTTCACCGGCGACGTGTTTTCCTCGCTCAAGGAAAAGGTCCTGCTGCGCTTCGAGGGTCCGCTGGGCAATTTTTATCTGCGCAAGAATTCCACCCGCCCGGTCATCTTCCTCGCGGGCGGCACCGGCTTCGGCCCCATCAAGGGTATGATCGAAAATGCCCTGGCCGAGGGCATTACCCGCCCCATGCATCTCTACTGGAGCGCGCGCGCGCAACGCGACTTGTATCTCGATGCCCTGCCGCGCGCCTGGCAGGCGCAGCATGGCCACTTTCACTACACGCCGGTGCTGTCCCAGCCGCAAGACCCCTGGCCGGGGAAAACGGGTTATGCGGCCACGGCGGTGATGGAGAACTTCCCCGACCTCAGCGGCTACGAGGTGTACGCCAGCGGCCCGCCCGCCATGGTGCGCGACGCGCAGGCGTCATTGCTCAAGCAGGGGCTTGCGCTGGACAATTTTTACTCCGATCCTTTCGAGTTCAACGAAAATCCTGTGCCATTGCCGCGTTCCGCGCCCTAGCAGGCTGTTGAAAAACAGCCTGTGTGCGGTGCAGGAATGCACCGCCATTTTTCAAGCACGCTTTATGTGCTTGAAAAATGAAGCAAAGCGAAAATCATATTTTTCGCTTTGCGGGTTGAAAAAGCCCATGGAAGGGCTTTTTCAACAACCTGCTCGGCTGATCCAATTACGCCGTGCGGCGGCGCACGGCCTGCGCCACCGCCTCGGCCAGGGCCTCGTCATCGGCGAGGCGCGCCACTGTGACTGATTTAAAGCCCAGGCGGCGCGCCTCTTCGGCGATGCGCGCGCTCAGCACCACGAGCGGCAAGGCGCGCAGCCGCACTGCGCCCTCCTCGCCCGCCATCTCCAGCAGATTGTGCACGGCCTCGCTGCTGGTGGCGATCACCACCTGCACCTTGTTCTGACGCAGTTCTTCGAGCAAAACGCTCACGTCCACCTGCGGCCTGGCGCGCTGGTAAACCTCGGCGTACTCCACGCACGCGCCGCGTGCACGCAGGCTTTGCGCCAGCAGTTCGCGCCCGCCCGCGCCGCGGAAGATCACGATATTCTTTCCGTTCACATCCCGCATCTCCGGCAGTGCGAGCAGGGCCTCGCTGTTAAAACCCCGCGTGGGGATGATGTCGGCGTGCATGCCGAACTCCTGCAACTGTTTGGCGGTGCTGCTTCCCACCACCGCCAGTTGCAAGTGGGCGGGCAGGGCGCGCCGCGCCAGAATGAGCGACAGCGCCTTGTCCACCGCGTTGGCGCTGATGAAGACGGCGATGTCGAATTCATCCAGCCGGTCAATAAGATCAAGCAGCTCTTTGCTCTCCGCGGCGGCCACGATTTCCAGCACCGGAAACATGAGCGCCTTCCCGCCCTGCTCCTCGATCAGTTCGCGCAACTCCGCGGCCTGCTGCGCGGGGCGCGTCACCAGCACGCCGACGCCTTGCAGCGCCTTTGCGTTAGCCTTCGGCGAAGCGTTCATCGGCATACACGTCGCGCAGTATCGCGCGCGCGCCGCGCGCCAGCAGATCGTCGGCCAGCGTCACGCCGAGGTGTTCGGCCTGTTCCGGCGCGCCGTTGATTTCACCGCGCACCACTTCGCTGCCGTCGGGACGTGCGACCAGCCCGCGCAGCCAAAGTTTGCCGTTTTCGAGTTCGGCATGACCGGCTATCGGCACCTGACAACCACCCTGCAGGCGATGATTCATGGCGCGCTCCGCCGTGACCCGGATTTGCGTCTCGGCGTGGTTCATCA
>JAMCTV010000063.1 GCA_023381235.1 Gammaproteobacteria bacterium | reverse complement strand
GGCATATCCCGCGTGCGGACAGGCTTACGGCAGCGAGCGCTCAGAGGCGAACAGCGCGCTGATTTGTTCGCGTTCGCGCGCCAGGTGCATCTTCGCGCCGTCCACGATGACTTCTGCGGCGCGCGCGCGGGTGTTGTAGTTGGAGCTCATGCTCATGCCGTACGCGCCTGCGTCCATGATGGCGAGCAGATCGCCTTCGGCAATACGCAGTGCGCGCTCGTGGCCGAGAAAATCACTGGTTTCGCACACCGGGCCGACTACTTCATACACTTCGGTTGCGCCGCTTTGCTGGCGCACCGGCTGTATCGCGTGATAGGCGTCGTACAGGGCCGGACGCATGAGATCGTTCATGGCGGCATCCACCACCGCAAAGTGTTTGGCGCCAATTTGCTTTAAATATTCGACCCGGGTCAACAGCAGGCCCGCATCGCCCGCGATGGCGCGCCCCGGCTCAATGAGCAGCGTCAGTGCGCGCCCGTGCAGCCGCCGCTGAACCAGATCAAGCAGCGCTGCGGCATAACGCTCAGGCGTGGGCGGCTGCTCGCCCCGGTAGGCAATGCCCACCCCGCCGCCGGTATCAATGTGGCGCAGGACGATGCCCTGTTTGCTCAATTCATCCACCAGGTCAAGCACGCGGCTTAATGCATCCACAAACGGCTCGACCTCGGTGATCTGCGAGCCGATGTGGCAGTCCACGCCCACGATTTCAACGTGCGCCATGATCTTCGCCTCGGCATACAGGCGCGGCGCATCCGCGATGGGAATGCCAAACTTGCTGCTGGAGAGTCCGGTGGAGATATACGGATGGGTGCGCGCGTCCACGTCGGGGTTGACGCGCAATGCGACGGGTGCGCGCCGCCGCATCTTGCCCGCGACGCGGTTCAGGCGCTGCAATTCGGCTTCCGACTCGACGTTGAAGCACAAAATGCCGGCCTCGATCGCGCGTTGCATTTCGTCTTCGCGCTTGCCTACGCCGGAGAACACCACCTTGCGCGCGTCGCCTCCTGCGGCGAGCACGCGCTCCAGTTCGCCTCCCGACACCACGTCAAACCCGGAGCCGAGGCGCGCCAGCAGATTCAGCACGGCCAGATTGGAGTTGGCCTTGACCGCGAAACAGACCAGATGATCGTGCCCGGCAAAGGCCTGATCGAAGGCGCGCCAGTTGGCCTCCAGCCCGGCGCGTGAGTACACATAGCAGGGTGTGCCGTGGGCGCGCGTGATGTCCTGCAACGCCACGTCTTCGGCGTACAACTGCCCGTTGCGGTAGGTAAAACAGGTCATGATGGAGTCAAGCCGCGATCCGCGCCACCCCCAGCGCGGAGAAAATTTAATACGGCTGTTTTTGTTCGCCTGCGCGGTTGTCCGGCAGATACAGATCACCCTTCTGCCCGCAACCGCTCAGCGCGGCGCACAGTAACAAGGACAGCAGCCAATAAAGGGGTGTGTGTGTTGTCATGGCCGTTCCGCCGGAACAATAGTATTTATGCTGCATCGCTCGCACGCACGCCGCTCAAAGAGCGGCTTTTGCGCGCGCTTCCTTCGCTTGCGCCGGAAAGGGCCGCAGGTGACCCGCTACGGGCGGGGCGTCGTCAGGCGGGCCTGACGTTCGCCGCTTGCAAGCCTTTGGGCCCTTTGGTGGTTTCAAATTCCACCTTCTGCCCCTCGTTGAGGGTTTTGAAACCGCTCGCCGCGATGGCCGAATAATGTACAAATACGTCGGGGCTGCCATCGCTGGGTGTAATAAAACCAAAACCTTTGCTTTCGTTGAACCACTTTACCGTACCAATCATGCTTGCAACCTCGTTATAGATGTGATGATTCCCATTGCTGGGGTATTGTTCCAGTCAGGCTGCTTGCTTGGCGTTTATAAACGCCCGGCAAGCATGACTGTCGCATTAATCTGCGTCCGCTAAAGGCTTGGCCGCTGATTACGCATAGCCTGAGTTTACCTCTTTTCCAGTTTCTGTCCAGCATATTTTGCGTCAGTGTGGGGCTGCAAGAGCGGCGTCAGCCAGCGCGAATATAAAACGCGCGCAACGCCTTGCAAGGCGTCCGCCCTGGCGCGCAGGTTGCGCAACATCTCGCTCGCGCTCTGCACACTGGGCGCAGGATGGCGCACTGTTTCCGTCTCCTCCTCGCACCAGGTTTGCACCATGGCGGCGGTCATCTCGACATGGCATTGCAACGCCAGTATATTGCCGAGTACAAAGGCCTGATTGGGGCAATATGCGCTCGACAAAATCAGCGTGGCCCCCGACGGCAGGGAAAACGTCTCGCCGTGCCAGTGAAACACCTCGATCTCCGCGGGCAGGTCGCCCAGCCAGTCGCGCGCCGCCGCATTTTCAATGCGCCGCACCGGACCCCAGCCAATTTCCTTGACCGGATTTTTGGTCACCCGTGCGCCCAGGGCCTTGCTGATGAGTTGACCGCCCAGGCAGTGTCCCAGCACCGGCATGGTGTTTGCAACGGCCAGGCGAATGAGCGCCAGTTCCTTCTCAATCCAGGGCAGCGTATCATTAACGCTCATCGGGCCGCCCATGAACACGAGGGCGGAGGTGGCGTCGAGTCGCTCCGGGACCGGGTCGCCTTGATCTATGCGGATGATTTTATAGGGTATGCGCCGCTGTTCCAGGAACTCGGCGAAGTATCCCGGCCCTTCGTGCGGTGCGTGGCGGAAGATGGTGATGGGCTTCATGGCATTTATGGAACAAATTATATAAGCAAATGGTGCTGCATATGAGAGGGTTGCTGATTGCGTGCAGTTTATTTTTAAGCCTGCCTGCCTGGGCGGTGAAAAACGTGACCGTGGTGGGTCTGTTCAAGGATCGCGTGGTGCTGTTGATAGACGGCAGACAGCAGGCGCTTGGCGTCGGACAAACCAGTCCGGAAGGGGTGCGGCTGATCTCGGCTACCAGCAAAGAGGCGGTGCTGGAGGTGAACGGCAAACCCGCCTTGTACCGCCTCAGCAATCAAGTGGGCACGAATTACGCCAAGCGCAAGGAGAACAGCGTGCAGATCGCGCGCAATCCGCACGGCATGTACATGGCGGACGGCAACATCAACTCCTTTCCGGTGCGCTTTCTGGTGGATACCGGCGCCACCAATGTCGCCATGAACGCGGCGGAGGCGAAACGCCTGGGGATAGACTATCGCGTCAGCGGCCAGCCGCTTACGGTGTCCACCGCCTCCGGCAACGCCCCGGCCTATCAGGTCAGGCTGGACAAGGTAAAAGTCGGCGACATCGAACTGCGCGACGTGGAAGGCGTGGTGGTGGAAGGCGGCTTCCCGACCGAGGTGCTGCTCGGTATGTCGTTTCTGGGACGCCTGGAAATACAGAACACCGGCCAGACGCTGGTGTTAAAGCAGGCGCACTAGCAGTTTGTTGAAAAAGGCCATCCATGGCCTTTTTCAACTCGCAAAGCAAAAAATGTGATTTTTGCTTTGCTTCATTTTTCAAACACATGCCGCGTGTTTGAAAAATGGCGGCCCCTCCGTGGGCCGCATGCAGGCTGTTTTTCAACAGCCTGCTAATCTTCGCTGTAGCGTGCGCTCGCGCGCTCGGTTTCCCACAAGGTCACGCTGCTCACGCGTACCCGCTCGTTGTTGAGCGCCTTGGACAGGCCCTGATAAAAAAACGCGGCGATGTTTTCCGCAGTGGGGTTCACCTTGTCGAACGGCTCGATGTCGTTCAAGTAGCGGTGGTCGAGCTGCTTGGCGAGCGCGCGCGCGGCATGTTTGATGACTTTGAAGTCCACGCCCATGCCCACCGCATCCAACCGCTCCGCCGCCACTTCGACCTCGATCTTCCAATTGTGGCCGTGCATGCGGTTGCAGTCGCCGGGATAATCGCGCAGGGTGTGCGCCGAGGCAAAGTCCTCGATGATTTTTAACGTGTAGCGTGCCGGCATCTCGCTATTGTACCTGTAAGTAAGCTCTGAATAAGTCCGTCCCGGACTTCTCAGAGCACGAAAAGCAAAAACGTGGTTTTTGCTTTTCTTCATTTTACAACCACATGCGTGATTGTAAAATGGCGGTGCGTCCCTGCACCGCAGGCGCCTCTGATTTAATCAGAGGCGCCTGCGGCGCGCGCGGTTTCAAAATGCGCGCGCACCGCGTTTAGTATGCCTGCGGTATCCAGGCCGCACTCCGCCAGCAGTTCTTCGCGCGCGCCGTGTTCGACGAAGCGGTCGGGCAGGCCAAGATTTATCAGTGCAATCTGCACTCCCGCTTCCGCCAGGCATTCGTTCACCGCGCTCCCCGCGCCGCCCATCACCGCGTTGTCTTCCAGCGTCACCAGCAATTCATGCGTGGCCGCGGTTTGCAGCACCAGGTTGACATCCAGCGGCTTGACGAAGCGCATGTTGATGACCGTGGCGTTGAGTTCTTCCGCCGCCGCGAGCGCGGGTTGCAGCAGGGCGCCGAAGGCGAGCAGCGCGATTTTCTTCCCCTTGCGCTGCGCCTCCGCCTTGCCGATGGGCAAGGCGGCCAATACGGATTTGACCGCAATACCCGGTCCACCACCGCGCGGATAACGTACCGCCGCCGGGCCGTCGTGCATAAAGCCGGTGCAGAGCATGGCGCGGCATTCGTTTTCATCGCTTGGCGTCATGATGACCAGGTTCGGCACGCAGCGCAGAAAGCTCAAATCGAATGCTCCTGCGTGCGTCGGGCCGTCGGGGCCGACCAGGCCGGCGCGGTCTATGGCGAACAGCACCGGCAGGTTTTGCAACGCCACGTCGTGGATCGCCTGATCGTAGGCGCGTTGTAAAAAACTGGAGTAGATCGCCACTACCGGCTTACAGCCTTCGCACGCCAGGCCCGCGGCCAGCGTCACGGCATGTTGTTCGGCGATGCCGACGTCAAAGTAACGTTCAGGATACATTTCGGAAAATTTGACCAGCCCCGACCCTTCGCGCATCGCCGGGGTGATAGCGACGAGGCGCGGATCATGCGCCGCCATGTCGCACAGCCAGTCGCCGAACACCTGCGTGTAGCCCGGTTTGGCGCCGGGCTTGGACAGCGGCTCGCCGCTTTCGATGTCGAACGCGGTCACGCCGTGATAGGCGCACGGATCGTTCTCGGCGGGCTGATAGCCCTTGCCCTTTTGCGTCACCACGTGCAAAAACTGCGGACCTCCAAGCGCGCGCATGTTGCGCAGCGTGGTGAGCAGCGTGGGAAGATCATGTCCGTCTATCGGCCCGATATAGTTAAAACCGATTTCCTCGAACAGCGTGCCGGGCATCACCATGCCCTTCATGTGCTCCTCGGCGCGGCGCGCCCAGTCCTGCACCGGCGGCACGGCGGCGAGCATGCGCTTGCCGCGCTCGCGCACGGTGGAGTAAATCTTGCCGGAAAGAACGCGCGCCAGATAATTCGACATGCCGCCCACGTTGGGCGATATGGACATGTCGTTGTCGTTCAAAATCACCAGCAGATTGGCGTTAAGATCGCCCGCATGATTCAGCGCCTCGAACGACAGACCAGCGGTGAGCGCGCCATCGCCCAGCACCGCAATCACCTTGCGCGCATCCCCGCTGCCGCTGCCCAGTGACTGCGCCAGCGCCATGCCCAGCGCGGCGGATACCGCCGTGCCCGCGTGGCCCACGCCAAAGGCGTCATACGGGCTTTCATCACGCTTGGGAAATCCGGCCAGGCCGTTTTTTTTGCGCAGGCTTTTCATCTGCTCGCGCCGGCCGGTGAGGATTTTGTGCGGGTAGCTTTGATGGCCGGTGTCCCACACCAGGCGGTCGTGTGGCGTATCAAACACATAATGCAGCGCGATGGTCAGCTCCACCGTGCCCAGCCCCGCCGCCAGATGGCCGCCGGTGCGGCCGACGGATTCGATCAAAAACGCGCGCAGCTCGGCGGCAAGCTGGGCGAGTTGCGTCTCGTCCAACCGGCGTAAGTCGTCCGGCGTGCGCACTGTTTCGAGTAGAGGATACATGAGGCGGCGTTGAGCGAATGGTGAGGCTGACTGCAAAATGTCACTTTAACACATTACCAAATGCCGGGGTATCCTAGCAGTTTGTTGAAAAAGCCCTTCCATGGGCTTTTTCAACTCGCAAAGCGAAAAGTGTCATTTTCGCTTTGCTTCATTTCTCAAGCACATAAAGCGTGCTTGAAAAATGGCGGTGGAACCCTTCGCTTCGCTCTTCCCTGCACCGCACGCAGGCTGTTTCTCAACAGCCTGCTAGCTTGTCCTGGCCACGATATATTGCGCGAGCTGGCGCAACGCGTCGGCGCGGCCGTCCAGACCCGCCAGGCTGTCCAAGGCTGCGTCGCGCAGGTCGTTGGCGATTTGCCTCGCCTGGTTGAGGCCGAGCAGCGCAGGATAGGTAGGTTTGTTGCGCGCGCGATCCGCGCCCTGGGTCTTGCCCAGGGTTTGCGTGTCGCCGGTTTCATCCAGGATGTCGTCCTGGATCTGAAACGCAAGCCCGATGCGCTTGGCGTAGTGGTCAAGCTTGCCTAGTAGGGCTTGATCCACGCCGCGGCCGCAATAGGCGCCGAGCAGCACGCTGGCGCGGATCAGCGCGCCGGTTTTCTGTACGTGCATCAGTTCCAGTTCGGC